>CAZRNL010000057.1:0-12311 GCA_964601395.1 uncultured Silicimonas sp.
GTGAACACCTTCCTATGAAAGCCAAATTGTGTCCACGAAACCGGGGGAATTCCAATTCCACACCTTGAGATAGGTGAAGTCCGTCTGCCAGAGTTCGTTCGGGCGCGTGGTCTTGTCCCGGAACTTGTCGGCGGCCCGGATCACCACATGAGCCGGCGCCGTGATCAGATCCTCGGCGCTGATGGCCGAAGGGTTCACATCTGTCCGCATCGATGCAAGTCCTGATGGCATGGTCTCGATCACTGCAGGAACTTCTGACGTCGGCACAAGCCAGACGCCCCTCAAGCAGTGGCAGGCAACTCGTGGTGCTGCCTAAGGGGGCTCACTGCGTCCGCCGAAGACTTGCTTCCGGCAGAAGCCGGTATCACTTCTATGCTTGGCGCGGCGGTCCGAAGTTCTGGGTCGACGATGTGCGGGAGCCAAAGTCTCCCGACTTTCACGTTGCCTTCGCTGAAATGGTCAAACGACCGCAACCGTCAACCAGGATGACCCAAGGTCTCGTGGACCTGTTCCTGTCGGGTGCCTCGCGCGCCCGATCCGTCCGGTCCTACGAGGACCAGCGCAAGTGGCTTCTCCGCTTTGCGGCGCACTTTCGTGAAGCACCCGTCGCCATTTTCGAAGAAAGAGGTTCGCGTGCCGAGATCAACGCCTGGCGGGCGGAATGGAAGCATTCACCCAAGCAGCATGACATGGCGGGAACGCACGCGGTGCGACTCCTGAACTGGGCCGTCCAAGAGGGACATCTTTCCGAGCATCACTGTCACAAGCTGCCACGGCTCTACGTGGTGGACCGCTCGGGGGTGGTCTGGACCGCCACTGATCGTGACGCCATCGATGCGATTGCGCCGGATTGGATACGGAGACTCCTTTGCGTCGCATGCGAGACGGGGCTGCGGCCCGGGGACCTCATCAAGCTCAGCCGATCTTCCGTTGAGCAAACGCCCCAAGGCCGCCGTCTCAGGGTGCGCACGAGCAAGCGAGGCCGCATTGCCCACATCCCGATTACAGAACCTCTGGCCAACGTGATCGACACAACGCCAGGCGATCAATTGCTGATCCTCACCAACGCCACCGGCCGGCCGCTGACGGAACATCGCGCCTCCGAGGGTTTGAGGCAATGGCGAGAGAAGGCGGGGTTGAGCGCCGATCTGCGGTTGCAGGACTGCAGGGGGACCGCCGCGACACGACTTCTCGATGCCGGTCTCAGTCTTTCGGAGATCGCCGGGCATATGGGCTGGTCGCTTCGACATGCTTCCAATGTCATCGAGCACTATGCGCAAGTTTCACCGAGCGAAACCGACGTGGTTTTGGCAAAGCTTGCGCAGGCCCGAGGGGGTGGAGCGTGAACAAAACTGTAAACGGAGCTGTAAACCGCGTGGTTTCTGCGGCTCATGTTTAAGGCTAAGTCATTGAAAAGACTTGGAGGCGAGTAGGAGAATCGAACTCCTGTACACGGATTTGCAATCCGCTGCGTAACCACTCCGCCAACTCGCCGCCGGAGGGCTTTCTCCTAGCAGCTTCAGCGTGCGTTGCAAGGGTCTTGATGGCGCCGAACTCCTCTTGGGACGACTTGCGTTCGACCATTTCGCATAGCGGATTCTCCGCGCCGCTTGCCGGGGACAGTCTTCTGTGATTGAACAAATAGGTCGATTCTGAACGAAAGAGTTTAGCAAATGGCTGACTACGCCCGCCGACGGACGACAATGGTCGATACCCAGGTGCGTCCCTCGGATGTCACAAAGTTTCCCATCATAGAAGCGATGCTCAGAATTCCGCGCGAGATTTTCGTCCCGAGCGACCGGCGCGAAGCGGCCTATGTTGGCGAGAACGTCGATCTTGGCGGGGGCAGGGTGGTTCTCGAACCCCGCACGCTGGCCAAGATGCTCGACGCCGTCGATATCCAGCCGGACGAACTTGTACTCGTCGTCGGTGCGGGGCTAGGCTATTCTTCGGCCCTGGCGGCGCATCTGGCCGAGGCCGTGATTGCTCTGGAGGAGATTCCCGACCTGGCCAAGGAAGCGGAACGCGCGCTCGGCGAGTTCGGTGCCGACAACGTGGCGGTCGTCGAAGGCGCATTGTCCGAGGGCGCCGCGAAACACGGACCTTACGACGTGATCCTCATCGAAGGCGCCGTAGAGCACATGCCGGATGTTCTGACGAACCAGTTGAAGGACGGCGGGCGCATCGTCGCGATTTTCCAGGAGGGCGCGCTTGGGGTGGTCCGCGTCGGCTATCGGATCGACGGTCGGGTGCACTGGCGGTTCTCATTCAATGCCGGAGCTCCGGTAATAGCTGGATTTGAAGCGCGGCGCGCTTTCGTCTTTTGACACGAGTCTTCTGCGACAGGACCCTTTGATGACGATACTGAGACACAAGGCCGCCGTTGCTTTCATGGCTCTTTTCGCGACGTCGGTACCGGCCATGTCCGAGACGCTGACCGATGCGCTGGTCAGCTCGTATCGGTCCAGTGGGCTGATCGCCCAGAATAGGGCGGTGCTGCGTGCTGCGGACGAGGATGTGGCGCAGGCCGTCGCGTCGCTGCGCCCGGCGATCTCATATGCACTGGGCGTGAACTACGCCAGTCCAACCTTTGGCGATGAGTTGAACGGGTCACTTTCCGTGACAGCGAATATGCTGCTCTATGATTTCGGTCGCGGCGCACTTCGAATCGAGGCGGCCAAGGAAACCGTTCTTGCGACACGTGCGTCCCTTGTGGACATCGAGAACACCGTTCTTCTCAACACCGTGAGCGCCTACATGGGCGTACGGCGGTCCGAGGCTTTCGTCGCCTTGCGGGAAAACAACGTCAGGCTTCTGACCGAGCAGCTGCGCGCAACGCGCGATCGGTTCGAGGTCGGCGAAGTCACTCGAACCGATGTCTCCTTGGCCGAAGCCCGGCTTGCGGCGGCACGAAGCGGCTTGGCTGCCGAACAGGGTGGCCTGGCTCGGGCGCGCGAACTTTACAAGGCTGTTGTCGGCCAGTACCCGGGCACCCTTTCTCCGCCACCGGCAGCTCCGGCGATTCCGGGAACCGAAGAAGCGGCGCGCACGCTTGCCCGCAGCCAGAACCCGCAGATCCTTCAGGTGCAGCATCAGGTCAGGGCAGTGGAGCTTATTGCCGATCAGGTTTCCAAAGGCATGTACCCGACGCTCAATGCCACGGGTCGCGCCTCCGTCGATGACAATGGCGACGACAGCTACTCTCTTGGCCTGAATCTCGGGGGCCCGATCTACCAGGGGGGAGCCATCGCGTCATCTGTGCGCAAGGCCCAGGCACAGAAGGATCAGGTGCGGGCTCAACTTTATACGACAGGGCTTCTGGTGGATCAGCAGGTCGGCAACGCGTATGCCAATCTTGCCGTGGCCGTGGCCAGTATCGATGCCTCGGACCGTCAGGTCAGGGCGGCGCAGCTTGCCCTTGAAGGGGTTCGCGAGGAACTCCAGCTTGGTGCGCGCACCACGCTCGATGTCCTGGACCGGGAACAAGAACTTCTGGATGCGCAGACCAATCGTGTCGCGGCTGAAGTTGACCGCTATCTTGCCGTTTATCAGGTTCTCGACTCCATGGGTCTGCTCACGGCGGAGCGTTTGGGCCTCGCGGTCCCGATCTATGATCCGGCCGCCTATTACAACGCGGTCAAGGATGCGCCGGGTCATATGGTGAGCCCCGAGGGGCGGAAACTCGACCGTGTGCTCCGCGCCATCGGCAAAGAGTAACCAAATCTTAATCCTGCGGTTGTCTGCGAGGCGGGCTGGGGATACCCTGTCGCCCACGGGGCAGGAAGGTTGTTCGTATGTCTGATTCCGCATCGAAGAAGGAAGTCGAGGACGTTCTGTCGTCGGTGCGGAGACTTGTGTCCGGCGAGGCGCCCAGAATCCGTCGTCCTTCGCTGCCCGCAGTTTCCGATGCCCTTGTACTCACTGACGCCCAGCGTGTCGAACGCCCGGTATCCAAGGGAACTGTCGCGAAATCTCTGGAAGACCGGATTGCCGAACTTGAGGCCGCGGTATCATCGAGGGCCGACGAGTACGAACCCGACGGCAGCGAGGATCAGGCGCAACATCGTCCTGATCGGATCGTCTACACGCGCCCGCCGTCCGCGCAGCAAGAAGCCGAGATGCAAAGCCACGCCAAGCGTCTCAGTCGACTTGCGCTGGTCGAATCCCCGCCCGACGTCACCGAGGACGACGCGCCAATACCCGAAGGCCCCGGAACCGTCACTTTCCGACACGATCGAGGCAAGAGAGACCCACAGACTTCCGACATACCGGATCGGGAAGAGGAAGCGCCCATGGCCGAAGACGTCATTGCCCCGCCCCGCGAAAAGGCGGAAGTACGCCGTTTCCACAGCCCCGACGACATGGTTGACCGGATCGAGGCGCGTCTTAACGGAGATGCGCCGTCACCGTCGGGACAAAGAAATTATGGGTTTTCCGAGTGGCGAGAGACATACCGGACCCCGTCAACCGATCCGGCGCCGGAGCCGGAGCAGGAAGTCTCGGTCGCGGCTGAAATCGTTTCTGAAATCGAAACAGTTGCCGAATATTCGATAAACTCTCCTGATTCTGGGGACGCATTCTCTGGCGAAGACGAGAATGATGATTTCGAGATTGCTCTGGACGAGGCGGTGGAGGGTTCTCTCTCGTCAGGCGGACAGGGTGCGCTGGAAGATGCCGTCATGGCCGCCGCCATCGGAAAGCCTGATGGTGTCTCGGACGGCGTGAGAGGTGCCATTGACGAAGATGTCCTGCGTCCCATAGTGGCAAGACTGATCCGCGAAGAGCTGCAGGGTGAGCTTGGCGAACGCATCACCCGCAATGTTCGCAAACTCGTTCGGCGCGAGACTCTGCGGGCCCTGTCGGCGCGGGAATTCGAATAGGACCATCACCTGGCAGATCCAGCGGCCGCGGACCTATCGGTATCGTCCTGCATGAACTCCGGGCGCGCGACCGACGAGAGCAAGCAACTCAGATGGCAGCGGCTGCAGAAGCTTCAATCCAACGGACATGGGCCCTGACCAGCGGACCTGGCAGAGCATCCGCCTTTGCCTGACGCAAAGGGTGACTTTTTCACCTTCCTCGACATCCAGGGGCCCCAGCACTTTCAATCCGTTGCGGCTGAGGTCACGCACTTCGACAGAGTAAGTGTCATCGCCCTTGACGATGGTCGCCGGAAAGTCGGTTGTGCGCCGTTGCTCGCGATACTTCATGGCCGAATCGGACTGCCCTTTCTGGCGACCGATCCTGTCCGATCAATCCTAACAAGCCGTGAACCCCGCTCAGACGTCCTCGATGCGGATCGCTACTGGTTCTGATGCCAGAACACCGGTCGCGCTCATGCGCGAGATGGCGGTGTCCAGCGCCTCGCGACCTGTCTTGTGCGTCACGATCAGCACCGGCGCGTTCGGATCAGTGTGGCCGTACTGGCGCATGCGGTCGATCGAGATGCCCCCATCGCCCAGGACCGATGCTATCTTGGCCAGTGCGCCCGGCCGGTCCACCAGCGTCATCCGCAGGTAGAACGACGCAGGGGCCGGGGCGGCAGCCGGGACGGGAGCGGCCAATCTGGCAGCGGGCACTCCGAAAACCGGCAGCCTGATGCCGCGCGCCACATCGCAGACGTCGGACATCACCGCGCTTGCCGTCGGGCCTTCACCGGCACCCGCACCACGCATGACGATCTGGCCAACGCTGTCGCCTTCCAGAACGACCATGTTCGTCCCGCCCTCGAGTTGTCCGAGGGGCGAAGTGTCCGGCACGAGGCAAGGCGACATCCGCGCCTCCAGCCCACGTCCGGTCTTCTGCGCGACGCCCAGAAGTTTGATGCGATAGCCCATGTCGGCGGCTTGGTGGATGTCTTCGATGGTGATCCTCTCGATCCCTTCGATCTGAAGCCCGTCGAAATCAACCTGCGTTCCGAAAGCGATAGCCGCCAGGATGGCCAGCTTGTGGCCTGCGTCGATCCCGCCAACGTCCAAGGTAGGATCGGCCTCGAGGTACCCCAGCTTGTCGGCCTCGGCGAAGACCGTCTGGTAATCCAGTCCCGCGCTCTGCATCCGCGTCAGGATATAGTTGCATGTGCCGTTCATCACGCCCATGACGCGCTTGATCTCGTTGCCAGCCAGTCCCTCGGTCAGGGCCTTGATAACCGGGATGCCACCCGCGACTGCCGCTTCGTATCTCAGAGACACGTCCTTGTTCTCGGCAGCTTCCGCCAATGCCTGGCCGTGGATTGCCAGCATCGCCTTGTTTGCTGTCACGACATGCTTGCCTGCGGCGATGGCAGCTTCCGTCGCGGCCTTGGCAGGACCGTCGGCACCGCCCATGAGCTCGACGAAGACGTCCACGTCGCTCCGGACGGCCAGCGCCACGGGATTGTCCTCCCAGGCATAGTCACCCAGCCGCACTCCGCGGTCCCGGTCGCGGGTTCGGGCCGAGACTGCCGTAATCACGACTTCGCGCCCTGTTCGCGCCTGAAGAAGCGCTCGGTGCCGCTGAACGATCTTGACGACACCGACACCAACCGTGCCGAGCCCGGCGATTCCGAGGCGAAGGGGAGAGGACATGCGCTTTTTCCGATCCGTTTGCGGGCTGGTGTTAGCCTGTCACGGGCCGGGGAGCAATCCGGCTTCAGGTCCCGATGCGGTTGCGCAGGTGTTCGAAATCCGCCTCGTTCTCAACCGGGGTGCGCAAGAGATCAGCACGCCGCCGAAGCGCTGCGGCCCGTGCCGCCAGACTTGCGGCATCCTTCTCGATCGACGGGTCTGGCTCGAGCTCGGGAAACAGTTCCGCTTCCGACAGCAAGGCAGGCCAGGTGTCCGGGGTCGATCCTCGCGCGGTTTCGGGAAGGTCCGGCCAGTCGCCGCACGAGAGGACGAACGAAAACAGGACAAAAGCGGCTAGGGCGGGTCTTGGCATGATGTGAAGTTAAGGCGATGAAAGTCCGATGACCAGAGCCCGCGAAGCGGGATTGATATGAACGCATGTTCAGTTACAAGTGGTTCATGGCACGCAAGGCAGGATCTCACGCCGAAATAACCGGACCCGCGATCCACGACGCGGCGCTGCGGCTGTTCGCGCGATCAGGCTATGCTGCGGTGTCGATGCGCGAGATAGCCGCCGAGGTAGGGGTCAGGGCCGGCGCGCTTTATCTCTATACTCCCGACAAGCAGACACTGCTCTTCGACCTGATGCGCGATCACCTCCAGACACTTCTGGTCACCTGGCGGAAGGTTCGTCCAGGTGAGACGCCGGTCGAGCGTCTTGAAGCCTTTGTGCGGTTTCACGTCGACTATCACATCGAGTTGCGTGACAAGGTTTTCGTCTCCTACATGGAGTTGCGAAACCTGAGCGAGGAGAACTTCAAGGTGATTCAAGGTCTCCGCCGCAGCTACGAGGTGGAACTCGAAAGCATTCTTGCCGAGGGCCGGACTTCGGGCGCGTTCCGTTTCGAAGACCTGCGTGTGACGACTATGGCGCTACTGGCAATGTTGACAGGCGTGAACACCTGGTACCGCGACGGCGGTCGGCTTGACGCTCAGGACATTCAGCGCATCCACCTGGATCTTGCTCGTGCAATGGTCAACGCGTGACCGGCTTGCCCGACGAGCGGCCGGAAATCACGCTCATGATCCTGGGCGCATCGCTGGGCCGGCTCTGGCTTGGTGTTGCCTGCGCCGCTGCGCTCGGTCTCTTGCTTTTTTGGATCGTCTTTGCGGGGCGCCCCGCATTGGTCTACCAGGTCTCGTTTCTGATCGCTGGTCTTCTGTTCCTTTGGCTGGCCGCTACGCTCAAGCGTGCGGGAGATGACCGGATCGTGCTGACGAACAAGGTTCTGAGAACCGAAAGCGGACGCATTCTTGCAAGGGTCGAGAATGTCCACGCGGTCGAACGGGGGGCCTTTGCCTTCAAGCCGCCGAACGGTTTTCTCGTGAGGCTGAAAGAGCCTGAAGGCGACCGTGGCTGGGTTCCCGGTCTCTGGTGGAAACGCGGGAGGCTTGTCGGTGTCGGAGGTGTCGTCTCGGCGGGGACATCACGGGCCATGGCCGAAGCCCTGACCGCGCTGACGCTCGGCATCCTGCCGGATGTCCGAGCGCCGTAGCGATCGAGTTCGTGCGTTTCAGACGCTGCCGCCAACCGGGCCGCTGCTGTCCCAGACAAGCTGGGGTGCGAAGCGGGGACGCGAGATCGCGACCTCGCGGAACCGGTAGTTTGCAAGGCCTACGCTGAAGACCGGAGACCATTCCTGCTCGCTTTCGACGATGATCAACTGTTCCCCGGCCGACATTTCCGGAATGCGCGTCAATATCGTGGTCAGGTCGGCGTAACCGGCGATGCCGCCCGTCGCTTCTGACCAGACCAGTTCGATGGTTTTCACGCCTGTGTCCACGTCTTCGACAGCGCGCACGACCGTTACCCTCAGGGCGTTGTCGCCTGGTGTCGATGACAGGTAGTCGAACAGCTCGTGCATCGCAGTCATGTAGTTGGCGTCGATCGGGTCGGTTTCGCGGGACAGCATGTCGGCAACCGTATAGGTGGCCTTCTGGCTGATGTTCAGCGTCTTGAAGGCATCCCAGAAGACGATGGTTGCCGTGATCGCCCAAACCAGGATGGGCAGTACGAGGACGGCTTCAACGGAGAGGCTGCCCCTTTCGGATCGAGCGAAGCGCCTTGAAAGACCATATGCCATCAGTTCGTACCTCCAGTGATGCTTCCACCAGATCCACCACCTGTGCCTCCGGTGCCTCCGCTTGCGATGACGTTCCGGTTGCCGGGCTCGTTGACGAAGGCTGTCGTTGCGATCATCGCGTAGTTGCCCTGCGTGTCGATCTTCATGCCAACGCCAATGCCGGTTGTCGGGAAGATCGGCTTGGAGAGCGCGCAGACGCGCATCAGCATCAGCTGGTTCTGAACACCTACGCTGTAGTTGCCCCACTGATCGACGTCTGGCGGAGCGTCCTTGTCGATGCAGCGAACCCCGCCTGTCGTCAACGCGGCAACGCTGCCAGGCACTCGGTCGATAGGCTCGAGTTCGATCTGAAGCGACGACAGGCAATCCGGCATCATGACCGTCTCGCTGCAGATCGCCTGCTTAAGCCCGTCGATGTCTGGCATTGAACCGTTCGAGAGCCGAACATCGCGCGCGGCCAGATCGACGGCACGCTCCAGCATCACGTTGCGAACCATGTAGTATCCGGACTCGAACCCGGTCAGAAAGAGAAACATGAAGGCGGGAAAGAGGATCACGAACTCGATCGTGGCACTTCCATCCTGCTTGCGGCGAAACCTGCGCAAACCTCTGCAAACAAACATACTTATTACTCCGTAAGCCGCAACATCGTGATTTGGCCTGCAATCGACTTGAAGGCGTCGCTGATTTGGGTGCCATTCACGTCGAAGTAGTGACCGATCGAGGTCGCGCAGTTGCGCATCGCATCCTGTCCACCTTGCGGCGCTTCGAACCCGATAGCGAAGACGGTGATGCGGTTATTGTCCTTCGCGGCATCGCAGATGTCTTCGAGACGCGCGTCAATTGACCCTTGGTTCTCCGTCTGGATAGCGGCGTTCTCATGTGCGGTTTCGGCCGCCGCATCGGCATTGCGGAAGAAGAACCGGGCCACGTCGCGGACTGAGAACCGCTGATAAAGCTGGATATAGTCCTGCTGCACCGCGTCAGCCGGAATTGACGTGTCCGAGACATAGGCATTGTCACTGTTGGTCGTGGGCGATCCCGGGACGAACCAGCGAGACGAGGCAGGGTTGTCGGGCATCTCGACGAAATATCCATCGAATTCAGTGAGTTGGCGGTTCACCGTTGGATGCGGACCTGATGTGCGGCTGGGCGCATACCAGACACGCGACGGACCGTTCTTGAAGGGATCGTCAAGATCCTTCTGGATGGTATTCGCACCATCGGTCATCAGGACCACGAACTTCAGAGTCGTCGCTCCGTTATACAAACCTGGACGATTGCGGACGTTCTCGGACAGGATATTGTCGTCGATCATATCGTCGATGACCGGGGCGATCGCAGGGTCCAGCAGAGCCACGCCCCACTTCATTCCGTTATCGATGCCCGTCCAGCCACCTGCGCTTAGTCCGTCGATATGCGCCTTCAAGAGATCGGGATCGTTGGACAGGGGCAGGATCTCCGAGCGGTTCTCATCGCACCAACGGCTTCCCATGGACGGAGTCGCGTAAGAGTTTCCGCCTTCGGTGAAGTGCGAAACGCGGCGCAACGGCGTGTTTGCATCAATCGCGCGGACGTCGAAATCGTCATCGTCGAAGCGAACGCATGTCGAGTAATTGTGCTCGGTATTGAACGCCGCGAGCGAACCCGGATAGGCTGGCACCGGGTCGACGATAGCTGTGGCACCGGAGGCGCTCAGCCGCGACAGCAACTCGTTTCCGACCACGACGGTCGCGTTGTAGGGGATGATCGAGATCGACGTGCGTTCGGCACTGGGATTGTTTGTCACGACAAGATCGATGAACTCCTTGGCCGCGACCTGGAGGTTGGTCAGACGGGAGTTGCTGCCCATCGAACCCGAGATATCGACGATGAGAGAGATCTCGACATTCTGTACGGATTCGAATGCGCCACCACCGGCGACACCGTTCAGCGTCGGGATCCCCATCATGTCCATGAACATCGTGTCGATCGAAAGCTGAGCCGAAGCCTGCACTCTGCGCCCGACAAGGCTCGTATTGTTTGCAGCGAACTCTTCGGTGGCGGAGACGGTCACGAGATCAGGATTGAAGCCGGCCTTCGCCACGTAGTCCTTTACCATGGCCTCGGCATCTTTATCCTGCGTAAGGCTCGAGGCGGAGAGGATGGCGCTGTCGATCGTGTTCTGCATCGACACACGCTCGTTTTCAAGCCGCACCATGTCGACCGCCATCCCGGCAATCATCACCAGCAGAATGAAGATGAACAGGCTGAAGATCGTAAGCGAGCCTGCTTCGTCTTGTGGAAAGCTTGCCTTCTGCTCCAGGCGGGAGCGAAGACTCGCGATTTTGAAGTTTGGATTGAATCTGACAGCCCGCATGGGATCTCACTCGTTAACCAAAGAGGCGGAGGACAACAGCGCCACGCCCGCCAGACAAATTACAAGTTTATATTGAATTTGAATTGTGACGAAATTGGGGCAGCGGGTCCGGCTTTTGTCGCTATCCCGGGCGTTGATATGCTTCAATTCCTGCCCTTGTTGCCCATTGGTTCCGGGTTGGAAAGAATGGTTGCACGAGGTGGATTTTGCGTCCCTGCCATATTTGCGTGTTAGGGTGCCGGAAAGAGAAATCGGATAGCTGGCTGATCGTGGCGATTCGGTAAAAAACTTAGGGAGAAGACCTGTGCACGGAACTCACAAGAAAGAAGTCTCGTTCCGCGAGAGCGTAGATCTGATGTTCAATCGCGCCGTTGCGCTGATGGACCTGCCGCCCGGTCTCGAAGACAAGATTCGCGTCTGCAACTCCACCTATACCGTGCGCTTCGGCGTCAAACTGCGCGGCCAGATACATACGTTCACTGGCTATCGCTCTGTGCATTCCGAGCACATGGAACCGGTCAAGGGCGGGATCCGCTACTCGCTTGGTGTCAACCAGGACGAAGTCGAGGCGCTGGCGGCGCTGATGACCTACAAGTGCGCGCTGGTCGAAACGCCTTTCGGTGGCTCGAAAGGGGGGCTTTGCATCGACCCGCGCCAATACGAGGAGGACGAGCTGGAGCGGATCACGCGCCGGTTCACCTACGAGCTTGCCAAGCGCGATCTGATCAATCCCTCGCAGAACGTACCTGCGCCGGACATGGGAACGGGCGAGCGCGAAATGGCCTGGATCGCGGACCAGTACGCGCGGATGAACACTACCGATATCAACGCGCGCGCCTGTGTGACCGGCAAGCCGGTCAATGCCGGCGGTATCCAGGGCAGGGTCGAGGCGACGGGCAGGGGGGTGCAGTACGCGCTCCAGGAATTCTTCCGTCATCCCGAAGATGCAAAGGCAGCCGGGCTGTCCGGCACGCTCGATGGCAAGCGGATCGTCGTGCAAGGACTTGGCAACGTCGGCTATCACGCGGCCAAATTCCTCTCCGAGGAAGACGGGGCCAAGATCACCGCCATCATCGAGCGTGATGGGGCGCTGGTGGACGAAGACGGTCTCGCCGTCGAAGCGGTTCGCAGCTGGATTGCGCAGCACGGCGGCGTCAGCGGCTATCCCAACGCGATGCACGTCGAAAACGGCGCGTTCCTTCTCGAACACCCGTGCGACATCCTCATTCCTGCCGCGATGGAAGGCGTCATCAACCTGTCGAA
>CAZRNL010000058.1:0-3182 GCA_964601395.1 uncultured Silicimonas sp.
CCCTACATCAATGAAGGTGTGCGGATGGTCGGCGAAGGGGTCGAACCCGCGCTGATCGAGAACGCCGCGCGGCTTCTGGGCTTCCCGGTCGGACCGCTGCAACTGGTGGACGAGACGTCCATCGATCTTGGCGTCAAGATCGCCCGGGCGACGCGTGCGGCCATGGGCGATGCCTATCCTGACACGGCGGTGGACGACGTTCTGTTCTGGATGGCGGACGAGGGCCGGCTGGGACGAAAATCCGGGGCCGGGTTCTATGCCTACGATGAAGCGGGCAAGCGCTCGGGTCTCTGGGCCGGACTTGGCGAGAAATTTCCCGATGCCGATCCGCAGCCGGAGCTTACGACGGTGCAGCACCGGCTGATGATGGCGCAGGTTCTGGAAGCGGTCCGCGCACTGGAGGAAGGCGTCCTCGAAGACATCCGCGAAGGCGATGTCGGCGCGATCCTAGGCTGGGGCTTTGCGCCATGGTCGGGCGGGCCCTTCTCGTGGCTCGACATGATCGGTGCGGCGAGGGCGGTGGAAATCTGTGAAGGGCTGGCGGGCTTCGGGCCGCGCTTCGCCACGCCAACCCTGCTGCGCGAGATGGCGGAGACAGGCCAGACGTTCTACGGAAAGTTCGGCCCGCAAGCCAAAGCCGCCTGAGGAGGCGTCCGAGACCGGCCGCACCTGCTCTGCCCTCAGGTGCGGCACAACGCGCGCCGGTCGGGTCGTGACACGCCCCGCATCTTGCGCTACTCAGTCGACCAAACGGAACCGGAGTTGCGGCACATGGCTGAACACAAGCATGGCGAAATGGATATCACCTCTCAGGAGCGGGCTTTTTCCGGCTTCGTGAACTGGGTCAAGTATGGCATCATTGTCAGTCTCCTCATCCTGATCTTCCTCGCCATATTCAATTCCTGACCGATATCCATGCACGCTCTCCGGATCGCGGTCCTTCTGCTTCTACCAGCGGTCCTTGCCGGATGCGGTGGCCCGGCGGAACCTGTCTGGGCGCCGGACGAAGTCGTGCAGAAATACGCCTTCCGCGATGAGGGCCCCGCCGAGATCCGGCTATACACCGTGGTCAGCACCCGGAACGGGTCTGGGGCGCATTCGGGTCTTTTGATCAATGCGCCTTCGGGGCGGATTCTGTTCGATCCCGCAGGTACATTCGGACTGCCCTTCGCGCCCGAGCGGAACGATGTCCACTACGGGATGACCGACAACGCCCTGAAGGTATACATCGACTATCATGCGCGCGAGACGTTCGACGTGATCGAACAACGCATCACCGTGACACCCGAACAGGCCGCCATCGCGGCGCGACTGGTCAAGGAGTACGGCGCGGTTCCGAAAGCTCAGTGTTCGCTGGCGATCACGCGCATCCTGCGCCAGATCCCGGGATTCCAGGCAATTCCGGTCAGCTACTTTCCGACCAGCACCGCCAGGCGTTTCGGACAGCTTCCGGGCGTGACGGAAGCCCGGATCAGCGACGACGATGCGGACAAGAATCACAACGTTCTTTTCGAGGCCGGGCGCGCGGGTCTGGGCGGCTAGCCCAGCGACAGGAGCGCCGCCAGCGTCGCCACGCCTGCAAAGACCCCCCACAGCATGTTCTTGCGCCACCAGGCGACGTACAACGTCACCAGGGCGGCTGCCATGCGCGCGGGATCGGGATCTCCTCCTGTCGCGGCGGGCCAGACCGCAAGCGGCGCGACCAGACCGGGCAGGACCGCCACCGGCGTATAGCGCAGATGCCGCAGAACCCAGTCGGGCATCTTGCGGTTGCCGACCAGCCCCAGAAACGAGAACCGGATCAGGTAGGTCCCGACCCCCATCGCCGCAATGATGAACCAGATCATCGCGTCGGAATAGTTCATCGTCCGCGCCTCCGCTCGATCTCGGCCCCGACGGCCATCGCCGCGAAGGCCGCGACCAGCAGTCCCGTTCCGGATGGCAGGAACGCCAGCATCAGGGCGCAGACGACCGATGTGACCGCCGCCGCAAGGTGGGCAAGCGTCTTCAGCATCGGACCGACCAATGCCAGGAACAGGATCGGCATCGCGAAGTCCAGCGCAAGGCCCTCGGGGATAGCATCACCGCTCACCGCGCCCAGGTAGGTGCAGATGTACCAGAGCGGAAACATCAGCGAGATCGTCCCTACGAAATAGCCCACCCGTGGCCCCACGCTCATGCCGGGGACGCGTTCGTATTTCTGGATCGAAAGGGCGTAGCTCGCGTCGACGTTCAGGTAGGCGATCAGGGCACGCTGCGGCAGCGAGGCGGCGCCAAGGTAGGGCTGAAGGCTGGCCGAATACATCGCCATCCTGAGGTTCACCGCCAGTGACGCGGCAAGGACGACCCAGACCGGGACGGCTTCGTTCATAAGCTGAACGGCGGTGAATTGCGACGCTCCGGCGATCACCAGGACCGAAAACGCCATCGTCTGCGCAACGCTCAGGCCCGCCTCTGCGGCCACAAGGCCGAACAGCAACGCAAAGGGAATACCGACCACCAGGAATGGCAGGCCGTCGCGAAACCCGTCGAGAAACGCCGATTTTGAGGTGGTGGAGGTCATGGTTGCGTCCTAAGTTCCCTGCGGAGCGCTTAACCGCGAAAGGCACCGGCTGCAAATCATGGCTGTTGATGTGACCGATCAATATCTGATCGCCCCGGATCCGGGCCGTGCCGGTCTGACCCGCATACTGCAGGGCGTGGACGAGACCGGGGCGACGGGTCCGATCTCGGTTGTCGAGGAACGGCCTCTCACGATCTTCCTCAACGGCCAGGAAATCGTGACCGCGATGACCATCGGAGACTACCCCGAGTATCTGGCGCTCGGATTCCTCAAGAACCAGGGGATGCTGAAGGACGACGAAACGGTCAGGGGCGTCGATTTCGACGAAGAGCTTGAAACCGTCGTGGTCCGCACGGACGGGGCGACCACCTACGAGGAAAAACTCAGCAAGAAGACCCGGACCAGCGGCTGCGCAGTCGGAACCGTTTTCGGCGACATGATGGAGGGGCTGGAGGGCCTGACCCTTCCCCCGGCGGAAGTGCGCACAAGCTGGCTCTACGCCCTGGCGCACAAGATCAACCGGACACCGTCGCTCTATCTGGAAGCGGGCGCGATCCACGGTTCGGTCCTGTGTCACCGGGATCGCCCGCTGGTCTACATGGAGGACGTGGGCCGCCAC
>CAZRNL010000058.1:3192-11539 GCA_964601395.1 uncultured Silicimonas sp.
AACGCGGTCGACAAGATCGCCGGATGGATGGTCTCGGAAAATGTCGGCGGCGCGGACAAGATCCTCTACACCACAGGCCGTCTGACCAGCGAGATGGTCATCAAGTGCGCCCACATGGGGATTCCGGTCCTGGCCAGCCGTTCGGGCTTCACCGCCTGGGGCGTCGACATCGCGCGGCAGGTCGGTCTGACACTGATCGGGCGGATGCGCGGACGACGGTTTCACTGTCTGTCGGGCGAGGACCGGCTGGTGCGCGACGCCGACCCGAGGGGCGTCGAAGACGAGGACCGCAAGCACCGCCGCAAGGGAGCGGAGGCTTGAGAGATCTGGAAGACACCGGGGTCGGCACGGACGGCACGATCAGGGTGGTCATCACCTATGACCGTGCGCTCTGGCGCCGCGCCATGTCCGGCTGGTGGCAAAGCGTCGTGCCGCCTGCGCCATTCCTCAGCCGCGCGATCTTCTGGGCCGTGGTCTGGGCGCTGATCGGG
Organism: uncultured Silicimonas sp.; assembly: GCA_964601395.1. GTDB lineage: Bacteria > Pseudomonadota > Alphaproteobacteria > Rhodobacterales > Rhodobacteraceae > JAVJUV01. Next base: position 3,684 of record CAZRNL010000058.1, read on the forward strand.
TTTCTGGCGATGGTGATCACGGCCGCCGGTCTGACACCCTACTACGTGCTGGCCGGCCTGATCGGTGCGGCCTTCCTGATCGGCGTTTTCGGTTATCTGCAGCGCACCCGCATGGAGCGATTCTGGGATGTCGTCGGCAGCCACTGGGACAAGGCCGGCGACGGGGAAGCCATCTTCGGACCCGAAGGCGTCGTCATCACCGATGCCGTCTCGCGGCGTGAATACGACTGGAAGGCCGTCGACGCGCTGAAGGGCGTCAGAGGCGCCACCGTGATCCGGTCGGGGTTCTCGATGGTTGCGGTGCCGGACGCGGCACTGCCTGAGGGCGTGACCGGCAAGGCCTTCCGCGCGCGCCTGGACGGCTGGAGGAAGTCGTGAACGCTCCGCTTGGTGTCATCCTCGCCGGGGGGCAGGCGACGCGAATGGGCGGCGGCGACAAGGGGCTCCTGCCGCTGGGTGACTCGACGATCCTCGGTCATGTCATCGACCGTTTCGCCCCGCAGGTCGCGGGTCTGGCGCTGAACGCGAACGGTGATCCGGCCCGGTTCGCGGAACTTGCCTTGCCGGTCCTGCCCGACAGCGTCGAAGGCTTCGCGGGGCCGCTGGCCGGTGTGCTGGCGGGGCTCGACTGGGCCACAGCGCAGGGCGCAACCCATATCGTCACCGCGGCCGCCGACACGCCTTTCTTCCCTGCCGACCTGGTGCCACGTCTCATGCTCGCCGCCGAACAGAAGGGTGCCCCCATCGCCCTCGCCCGTACCGCCAATGGCCGTCACCCCACCTTCGGGCTCTGGCCGGTCTCGCTTCGCGACGATCTGAGGGCGTCCCTGGAAAGCGGTGTCCGGAAAGTAGTTCTCTGGACCGACCGGCACGGCACGGCGATGGCCGATTTCCCGGTCCTGGGGTTCGATCCGTTCTTCAACGTCAACACGCCCGAGGATCTGGCAGAGGCGGAACGTTTGCTGGTGGGCGCATGAAGGTCTTCGGTGTCGTCGGCTGGAAGAACTCGGGCAAGACCGGCCTGATGGAACGGCTGGTCGCCGAGTTCGTTGCGCGCGGTCTGCGTGTCTCGACGCTGAAACACGCGCATCACAGCTTCGACGTGGACCACGAAGGCAAGGACAGCTACCGCCACCGGATCGCAGGCGCAACCGAGGTTCTGCTGGCCAGTCGCAACCGCTGGGCCCTGATGCACGAGTTGCGCGGCGAAGACGAACCTGTTCTGGACGATCTTCTGGCGCGCCTTTCGCCGGTCGATCTGGTGCTCGTCGAGGGCTACAAGCGCGACCGGCACCCCAAGATCGAGGCGCATCGCCAGGCCACCGGAAATCCGCTGATCGCGTCCGAGGACCATACCGTGCGCGCCATCGCGTCCGACAGCGGCGCGGCCGCCGAGGGGCGTCCGACGTTTCACCTCGACGACACCGGCGCCATCGCGGATTTCATCTCGCGGGAACTGGGGTTGTGAGCGGCTTCGACTCGGTGATCGTGGTCGACTGGTCGGCGGCTGCGGTCCCCGCACCCGTGAACCCCGCGCCAAACGCGATCTGGATTGGCATTGCCGAGGACGAGGCCGTCACGACGCATTACCAACGGACCCGACACGACGCGATGGCATTTCTGGAAGTGGAAATCGCGCGCCGTCTCGACACGGGTCGCCGCGTTCTCGCGGGCTTCGACTTTCCCTTCGGCTACCCGGCGGGGACCGCACTCCGGTTCGCTGGAACCGACGATCCCTTCGCGCTCTGGAAGTTTCTCGCGGACCGGATCGAAGATGCTCCGGACAACGCGAACAACCGGTTCAAGGTCGCAAACGAACTCAACGCCAAACTGCCGGGGACTGGGCCATTCTGGGGCCGCCCAGCCCATCACGACCTGGCTGATCTACCCACCCACGGACTGGCCCGCGAAGGGCATGGGATGGTTGAGCGCCGGGCGTGCGAGCTGATTGTGCCATCAGCACAGACCCTCTGGCAGCTCTACGGAAACGGGGCAGTCGGTTCGCAAACACTCGTCGGCATTCCCCGTCTCAACGCGCTGCGCGCCCGCTTCGCCGATGTCTGTGCAGTCTGGCCCTTCCAGCCGCCCGACAGCCGCCTGGTGCTTGCCGAGGTCTACCCTTCTCTTCTCGCCGCAGAGGTGGGCGAGGCCACCGGCCCCGGCTATATCACGGACGAGGTGCAGGTCCGCCTCCTCTCCCGCGCCCTTGCGAGGATGGACGCGGAAGGCACACTTACCGACGCTTTCGCAGCCGCTGAAGGCCCTCGTTCCGCGGAGGAAGGCTGGATCCTGGGGGTAGGGGCAGAGGCGCTCCTGCGCGCAGCTGCTGCGCCGACCCCCAAGTCAACTGAACCCCTGCGCCCGCCCCGCCTGAAGGACGACTGCTTCGCCCTGCCTGCGGGTGTCGACTGGACGCCGGTCGACCAGGCTCTGGCCCGGTTGCGCGACCGGCTGCATCCGGTGGTTCCGGTCGAGACGGTTCCGCTTGACCGGGCGGGCGGCAAGGTGCTGGCGAAGGACGCGACGGCGCGGCGGGGCAACCCCCCGGCTGCTAATTCGGCCGTCGACGGATACGGGTTCGCGCATGATGCCACCGGCGAGGGCGATCAGCTCCTGCCGCTGGTTGCGGGCCGGGCGGCCGCGGGCGCTCCGCTTGACGGCGCTGTGCCGCGCGGGCAGGCCGTCAGAATCCTGACGGGCGCGCTTTTGCCGAAGGGCGTCGACACCGTGGTTCTGGACGAGGATTGCTCGACCGACGGCGCGCGTGTGGCCTTCGAGACGCCGGTCAAGAAGGGCGCGAACACGCGCAAGGCGGGCGAGGACGTCGCCGCCGGCGCACCGGCCCTGGCTGCGGGCACAAGGCTCGGCGCTGCCGAGATCGCGCTTCTGGCCGCGACCGGCATCACCGAGGTTTCCGTTTTCCTCCCGCTTCGGGTCGGGGTCCTGTCGACCGGGGATGAGGTCGTGCCGCCGGGTGTCACCGACGATCCGGCCCGGACCTACGACGCGAACCGGCCGATGCTGCTGGAACTGCTCCGCGACTGGCGGATGGAAGCGGTGGACCTTGGCCATGTCGGCGACGACCGTGCCAACCTGAGATCGCGGCTGGACGAGGCTGTGGCGTCCTGCGACGCCATCCTGACGTCGGGCGGTGCCTCGGCGGGAGACGAGGATCACGTATCGGCGCTTCTGGGCGAAACGGGAACCCGCGCCGACTGGCGGATCGCGCTCAAGCCCGGACGCCCGCTTGCGCTCGGCGTCTGGCAAGGCGTTCCGGTGTTCGGTCTGCCGGGCAACCCGGTCGCGGCGCTGGTCTGCACGATGATCTTCGCGCGCCCCGCCTTCGCGGTTCTTGGCGGCGAAGGGTGGCGACTGCCGACCGGCTTCAATGTTCCGGCGGCATTCTCGAAGTCCAAGAAGGCAGGTCGGCGGGAATATCTGCGCGCGAGGATGAACGCGGACGGCTGTGCCGAGGTGTTCCGGTCCGAGGGCTCGGGGCGGATTTCGGGTCTTGCCTGGGCCGATGGACTGGTCGAGATCGGTGACGGCGCCGGTCAGATCTCTCCCGGCGACCCTGTACGCTACCTTCCATTCACCAGCTTCCGGTGATGCGCGCGGACGCGCGGTCATTCCGGCCGTCGTGTCTTCCGGCACCTTCCCGACAGGGAATCGACACGCTGCGGGCAGATGTCATCTGACATACCGGTTTCAGCTGGATTGCGTGCCATTTCAGCTGAAGGTGTGGGTTCGGAACCTGTCTTAAGCGGAACCGGAAGGCTTCAATCCCAAGGTTTGCTTGGCTTTTACGCACGCTGCCGTCGCTTTCATCGGCACTCGTAAAAGTGTCAATTAAACTAGACAGTTGATTATGTAATTAAAATCTGACACGCTCGAAATACCTCCCTGTGGACACAGGGTGGGCAAGCAGTCGGTTTGCCTTGACCGAAAGAAATTTTCAGACGGTCATCCGCAGTCCGTACCCCGCAATTAAAGAAGGAGGAGACGGGATATGTCCGATGATCCAGACAAGGTATGGCCGACCGGCCTGAACTTGCGCGAAGCAGAGGAAGTCCACAGCTATCTGATCGACGGGACCAGAGTCTTCGGGGCGATTGCGCTTCTTGCGCACATCCTCGTCGCGGTTTCGACACCGTGGCTCGGGTAAGGGAGTTCAGGAATGAATAACGCAAAAATGTGGCTGGTAGTACCGCCGGCAGTTGGTGTGCCGCTATTCCTGAGCGCTGTCGCCATTGGCTCATTTTCGGTCCACGTGGCCGTTCTGAGCAACACCTCGTGGGTGTCGGACTTCCTGTCCGGACAGCCGCTTGGAACAGGTGACGACATGGCGGGGCTGGTAGCGCCGACGATGGCCGATCCGCAGGCAGCTCAAGCTTCCTATGCGCTTCCATTGGAAAATGGTGCGCAGGAAATCACCGTGGTTTTTCCCGACGGGACGACAGCACGGGCAGTTCTGCTGCCGCCGGACAAGATGGCGTCGGCGTCTGTGCCACTCATCCCTGTCAGGTGAGACAAAGCCCGCCGGATGTCGAATCCCGGCGGGCTTTCCCGGAATATGAAGGGGCCTGTCTGACCCAGGGCGGATCCCGGAAAGGGGCGATGAGGGATGTTTGACTATCGGAGCTTCGCGCTTGGACGTGTCGCGTCCATTGCGCCCCGGTACCTGCCTTTCGCGGATATCGCGACAGAGGATGTACCGCTGTCGCGCCTGCTCCGGCTATCGCTCTTTCAGGTGACGGTCGGCATGGCGCTGGTGCTGCTGGTCGGCACGCTCAACCGCGTGATGATCGTGGAACTGGCCGTTCCGGCCAGCCTCGTCGCGGTCATGCTGGCGCTGCCGCTTGTCTTCGCGCCGTTCCGCACCCTGATCGGCCACAAATCCGACGTGCATGTCTCGGCGCTGGGCTGGCGCCGGGTGCCCTTCATCTGGAAGGGGACCATGTACCAGTTCGGAGGGTTCGCCGTCATGCCCTTCGCCCTGCTGGTCCTGTCCGGATACGGCGAGGCCGTGGAGGCGCCCCGCTGGATCGGCCAGGCGTCGGCGGCCCTCGCTTTTCTGATGGTCGGTGCCGGTGTCCACATCGTTCAGACGGTAGGTCTGGCGCTCGCCACGGATCTTGTCCGGGCAGAGGACCACCCCAAGGTCGTCGGCCTGATGTACGTCATGCTGCTGCTGGGCATGGTCGTCAGCGCGCTGGTCTACGGCGCGCTTCTCGAGAACTACACACCCGGCAGGCTGATCCAGGTGATCCAGGGAACGGCGGTTCTGACCATTGGCCTCAACCTTGTCGCGATGTGGAAACAGGAAGCCCGCGACCGGGACCGCGCCCGCGCGATGGAAATGTCCAGACCCATCCCCTTCGCCGAGGCGTGGCGCGGCTTTGCGTCGCGCAAGGGTACGGTCCGGCTTCTGGCCGTCATCGGGTTCGGCACCTTCGGTTACGGCATGGCGGATGTCCTGCTGGAGCCTTACGGCGGTCAGGCGCTGGGATTGACGGTGGCCGAGACGACGCGGCTGACCGCGCTTCTGGCGACCGGCAGTCTGATCGGCTTTGCCATCGCGTCGCGGGTTCTGGGCAATGGTACGGACCCGTCGCGCCTTGTCGTGACAGGCGCACTGATCGGAATACCGGGCTTTGCCGCGATCATCTTCTCTGCGACGACCGGCGGGCCCCCGCTCTTTCTGTTGGGCACATTCGCCACCGGGCTGGGCGCTGGTCTGTTCGGCCATGCCACGCTGACGGCGACGATGCGCTCGGCGCCGGTGGATCAGGTCGGCCTGGCGCTGGGCGCATGGGGGGCCGTGCAGGCGACATCCGCGGGCATCGGCGTCGCGCTGGCCGGGATCGTCCGTGATATCGTGGTCGCGTCTTCCAGCCGGTCTGGAATGGCTGTCGAGACGCCCTACAACGTGGTGTTCACGATTGAGATCGCCTTCCTGGCACTAGCCATACTAATCGCACTTCCTCTCGCCATGAACCGCGCAACGGGTGTCGGGAGACCTACAACTGAAACAAACACGGTGGAGGTATCCTCATGACAACAGTCATTACCCGGCTTTACGCCGATCAGAAGAAGGCAGAGCGGGTCGCGAACCGGCTGAAGTGGGAAGGCTTTCCCAACCACGCAGTGCAGGTGATCACCGCGGCGGGCAAGGACGCGGACGCCGTGACATCGCGACTGGCCCGCGCCGATGTGAACGAGGCCGTTTTGGGTGACTATGCCGCGAAGGTCTCGTCGGGGGCCGCGGCCCTGGTGATCCATGCAACCTACAAGCCGCTTGGTGCGGCCAGGATAGCGCGCGACATCGTGGAAGACAGCGGTGCGCTGGACGCCGCCAGCGAACAGAATGACTATTACGTGCGCGCACGTCCGGACCATGCGCCGAGCATCCTGAAGGACCATCCGCGCTTCATGACGCTTCCGCTCGATCCCGAGGATTATCGCGGCGGGCCGATTTCGCGCGAGTTGGGCATCAGGCTTCTGTCGCCCCGGAAGCCCCGGAATTCCGTCATCCGCGGCGGCAAGCACATGTCGCGTGCCTTCTGGCCGATGCCGCTGGTGTCGCGCAGTCGCACCGCGCGGTCGGCGATGCACAAAGGCGGCTTCATGTCGCGCCTGTTCTGGCCTATGCCACTTGTCTCGACAAAGCGGCGGAAGCTGTCGGTCATCCGTGGCGGCGCGCTGCCCTTGTCGCGACTTCTGGGCTGGCCGACGATCAGCCGCAGGTGACGACGGCCACTTTTCCCTTCACATCCTGCCAGAATCGCACTAGAGAGCGCCGGTCCGGGGGTTGCGGTCACGCAGCCCCCTGACGATTCGTCCGAGACGGTGGGTTGGTGCAAGCCAATAAATCCTGCCTGAGGCGGGAACAGAGGATTACGACTTCAGACGTTTCTGAAGGCGCGATTGCGACGGACCCGTAAGGACCCGTGGGACGGCAGACGCCGCCCCGTGTTGAGCCGGAGGGTCAAACCTCCAAACTTGGAGTGAAACTGTGGATAGAGCCCAGAAAGAGAAAGTGGTCGACGAACTCGGCCAGATCTTTGAAAGCTCTGGCGTCGTGGTCGTTGCCCACTACGCAGGTCTCACGGTCAAAGAGATGCAGGCCCTTCGTTCGCAAATGCGCGAAGCCGGGGGTGCCGTTCGTGTCGCCAAGAACAGGCTCGCCAAGATCGCCCTTCAGGGAAAGCCGAACGAATCTATCGGGACGCTTCTGACGGGGATGACCGTTCTTGCCTATTCCGAAGACCCCACGGCTGCGGCCAGGGTCATGGACAAGTACGCCAAGGGGAACGAGAAGCTCCAAATCCTTGGTGGTGCTATGGGCGGAACGGCGCTGGACGCCGCTGGTGTCAAGGCAGTCGCAGATATGCCGTCGCGGGAAGAGCTTATCGCTCAGATCGTGTCGCAGATCGGCGCACCTGCCGCGAACATCGCCGGGGCCATTGGCGCACCTGCTTCGAACATCGCGAGCATTCTCTCGACCATCGAGGATCGCGCACAGGCTGCGTGAGACTTGGGACCTGCGTGGGGTTGATTCCTGCACGTTGGAACACATCTTAGGAAACGGAAGACAGAAATGGCTGATCTGAAGAAACTTGCTGAAGAGATCGTGGGCCTCACGCTTCTCGAAGCTCAGGAACTGAAAACCATCCTCAAGGACGAGTACGGCATCGAGCCCGCAGCTGGCGGCGCAGTGATGATGGCTGGTCCTGCCGCTGGCGGCGACGCCGGTGCGGCTGCCGAAGAGCAGACGGAGTTCAACGTCATCCTCAAGGCTGCCGGTGCACAGAAGATCAACGTGATCAAGGAAGTGCGCGCAATCACGGGTCTCG
>CAZRNL010000058.1:11549-12211 GCA_964601395.1 uncultured Silicimonas sp.
AAGCCGGCGGCAAGGCCGTCAAGGAAGGCGTGTCCAAGGCCGAAGCCGAGGACATCAAGGCGAAACTCGAAGCGGCTGGCGCCGAAGTCGAGCTCAAGTAATCCGATGCGGGTACGCCCGCCCTCGCAAGAAACGGCTGGATCCGACATTCGGGTCCGGCCTTCCGCGTCTCAGGAAGAGCAGTTCGTGAAGTGCTTTTCCTAAGGTGTGGAATCAGACGGGCGGCTGCCGGTGGGACGGTGGCCTGGTATAGTCGGTTTCCCCTGTTTCTTGGGCGTGTCGCCGGGCCCCCGACGGCTGACGCACCCCAGAAAAACGAAAGGTGTGCACGCGCATGGCGACGTCCTATCTTGGCCAGAAACGTCTTCGTAAATACTATGGCAAAATCCGGGAAGTCCTGGAAATGCCGAACCTCATCGAGGTTCAGAAATCTTCATATGATCTCTTTTTGAATTCAGGCGACCAGCCGCAGCCGTCGGACGGCGAAGGCATCATGGGCGTCTTCCAGTCGGTATTTCCGATCAAGGATTTCAACGAGACTGCGGTTCTCGAATTCGTCAAGTACGAGCTCGAGAAGCCGAAGTACGACGTGGAAGAGTGCCAGCAGCGCGACATGACCTATGCCGCGCCGCTGAAAGTCACCCTGCGTCTGATCGTGTTCG
>CAZRNL010000059.1:0-11735 GCA_964601395.1 uncultured Silicimonas sp.
AGGGGCGCCCCTTCGCGCAACCTCAAATGCAGCGCCTGCGTCGCATCGGCCGTCACCGCAGTCAACCGGGTCGAGACACGTGTATAGTCGCGGACGCCCGATTTCTCGAGTGCCCGCGTGATGCTGGATTCTTCCCGTAGCGCGTCCGCCAGTCCCGGCAATCGAACCTCGGGAAACCGACTTTCAGCCAAAGCCACAGGTGTACCGTCGGCGAATGACAGGGAGTGCGAGACGGCGATCACGTCTCCCGGATCAACGCGCAGACGGCGCGCATCTTCTTCGCCGGCCCCGCGGAGTTCGACCGACAGCATCGTCTTTTCCGGCATGCGGCCAGCCGCAAGAAGATTTTGGTGAAACCGGACCCGCTGGGAAAGCGGATAGTCAAGGGGGCGCGACAGCACGAACACGCCTGATCCACGCCTGGAATGGACGAGACCTTCATCCGCCAGATGTGAGATTGCGTGGCGCACCGTGTGGCGATTGACCCCAAAGCGTTCCCCAAGCGCTGCTTCGGTTGGAAGCTTCGTGCCTTCTCCGTAGTGACCATCGGCTATCGACCGGCGCAGACTTTCGGCGATCGAGCGCCAGACGGGGGTTCGCTGCGGTGTGGATGTCATGAAAGTTTCACGGGTCTTGTCGGTTGATTGGTGTAGGATATGTCTAGTTGTATAGTATGGTTGGGATTTGTCTAGATGGAACAGGCACTGACGGACCGGCGGAGTTGGCTTGGACTGCTCGCCCGCGCGCCCGAAGGCCGCGCGGCTGAACTTCTGGCCGAAGCCGGGCTGTCCGAAGAGATCATTTTCCTGCGCCAGCCCGAAATCGGCAGCGTGATGGTACGTGGTCGGGCCGGCGGCACGGGCGCCCTCTTCAATCTGGGCGAGGTGACTGTCACGCGCTGCGCTCTGCGGCTTGGCTGTGGCACCGTCGGACACGGCCACGTTCAGGGGCGCCGGAAGTCGGACGCCAAGGCTGCTGCGCTCGTGGACGCTCTGATGCAGACCGACCGAGCGGAACTAGCTCATGGTGCCGTTTTGCTGCCGCTCCAGGTCGAGGAGGCGCTTCGTCGCCGCAATCGTGCCTCCAAGGCCGCGGCGACGAAAGTCGAGTTCTACACGATGGTCAGGGGAGAGGACCAATGAGGGTTGAAACCCTGGAGGGCGGGTTCGGGGATGCGTCGCGGGAGGCAGCGTATGCCTTCCGTGCGTTGATGATGGCGATCGCGCGCCCCGGCACGGTCGAGACGCTGGCTGGCGCGTCCCCGCCCGCACCCTTGTCTTGCGCGGCGGGCGCGCTGATCCTGACGCTCACGGATGCGGATACACCCCTATTCCTGGCAGGAGCTGCCAACACGCCAGAGGTGCGGAGCTGGATCGCGTTTCACACAGGCGCCCCCCTGACAGGGCCATCGCAATCGCTGTTCGCACTGGGTCGTTGGGCGGATCTCATCCCCCTTGATGCTTATCCGATAGGCTCTTCGGAATACCCCGATAGGTCTACCACGCTGATCGTCGAGACCGACCGACTGGAACGCTCCGGCACGGTGCTGACTGGCCCGGGAATAAGAGACAAAACGGAACTCGCACTTCCGGATACCAAGGCGATGGCGCGCAACAGCAGGCTGTTCCCTCTCGGGTTGGACTTCTTTTTCACCTGCGGCGACCGCGTTGCGGCACTGCCCCGATCGACGAGGATCGGCTGATGTATGTAGCGGTCAAGGGCGGTGAGCGCGCCATCGACAATGCTCACGCGTGGCTGGCGGAAGAGCGGCGCGGTGATACCGCGATTGAAAGTCTCACGGTCCCACAAATTCGCGAGCAACTTGGCCTCGCGGTGAACCGCGTAATGGCGGAAGGCTCGCTCTTCGATCCCGATCTCGCGGCACTGGCGATCAAGCAGGCGCGCGGTGATCTGATAGAAGCGGTCTTTCTCCTGCGGGCCTATCGCACCACATTGCCCAGATTCGGATATTCACGACCGATCGAGACCGGCGCGATGGTCTGTGACCGGCGTATCTCGGCGACCTTCAAGGACCTTCCCGGATGACAGGTTCTTGGTCCGACTTTCGACTACACGCATCGCCTGCTGGATTTCAAACTCGCCGCCGACGGCGAGGTTCCGCCGGCGCCTTCTCGCGACGCCACGCCGGAACCGGTTCCCCACGTGACCGGTTTCCTTAACCGCGAAGGGCTGATCGAAGAAGCGCCGGCGGACGAGACATCGCCCCGCGATCTGACACGCGAACCGCTTGAGTTGCCTGCCGACAGAGCGGTGCGTCTGCAGGCCTTGGCGCGTGCGGACGAAGGCTTCACATTGGGAATGGCCTACTCGACACAGCGCGGCTATGGGCGGACCCATGCTTTCGTTGGCGAGCTTCGCATCGGAGCGATTGCCGTCGAGATCGACATTCCCGAGTTAGGATTCGCCATCGAGATCGGTGAGATCACCGTCACGGAATGCGAGACGGTCAACCAGTTCAAGGGCTCGAAGACAGAACCACCGCAGTTCACCAGGGGATATGGACTGGTGTTCGGGCAATCAGAGCGCAAGGCGATCTCGATGTCCCTCGTAGACCGGGCTTTGAGGTGGGAGGAACTGGGCGAAGACAATGTCGGCGCGCCAGCACAGGATGCCGAATTCGTCCTTTACCATGGCGACAATGTTCAGGCGACGGGTTTCCTAGAACACATCAAGCTTCCCCACTACGTCGACTTCCAGTCAGAGCTGGAACTTATCCGCAAACTGCGCCGCGAGGCCGGGGTTCGTGACATGCAGGAGGCGGCGGAGTGATGCCGAACGTCGTTGTTTTCGATATCGGCGGGGTTCTGATCGATTGGCGGCCGCATCTGGCCTGGATGGATGATCTTGGCTCGCGCGCGGCGGTCGAAGCATTCATGGCGCGAGTGGATTTCATGTCTCGCAATGCCCGCGCAGATGCAGGCGAGTCGTTCTCCGATCTGGCCGACGAGATCGAGGATCAAGACGACAGAAGGAGACTTGCTGCCTATGTCTCGCTTTACACCCGAACTGTGCCTGAAAAGCTGCCCGGAACCTGGGAGATCGTCGAAAGCCTGAGAGCGGCGGGCGTTCCGCTGCACGGGATCACCAACTGGTCGTCAGAGACCTGGCCCGAGGGTATCAAGGTGCATCCGGAACTGGACGAGATCTTCCAAACGCTCATCGTGTCGGGCCGCGAGGGTATCGCCAAGCCGGACAGCGCCATCTTCCAGCTGCTCTGCGACCGCGCGGGCGTCCTGCCCGCCAATTGCGTGTTCATCGATGACGGGCTGCACAACGTGGACGCTGCGCGCGGCGTCGGAATGGACGGCATTCACTTCACCGGAGCGGACCGCCTGGCTGACGCGCTTCGGGAAAGAGGGCTCCTATGACTGATCAGGCCTACAATTTCGCGTACCTCGATGAACAGACCAAGCGCATGATCCGTCGGGCTATCCTCAAGGCGCTCGCGATTCCCGGCTATCAGGTGCCCTTCGCATCGCGCGAAATGCCCATGCCTTATGGATGGGGCACCGGCGGGGTGCAGGTCAGCGCGGCCACGTTAACCCCCGACGACACGCTCAAGGTCATCGACCAGGGCGCCGATGACACGACGAATGCCGTCTCGATCCGCAAGTTTTTCGAGAAGACGGCAGGCGTGGCCACGACAACTTCGACCGAAGAGGCGACAATCATACAAACCAGACACCGCATACCGGAAGATCCGCTGCGGGAAGACCAGATCCTCGTCTACCAGGTGCCGATCCCCGAGCCCCTGAGGTTTCTCGAACCGCGAGAGACCGAGACCCGCAAGATGCACGCCCTGGAAGAGTACGGCCTGATGCACGTCAAACTCTATGAAGACATCAGCCGCCATGGCCACATCGCCACTTCGTACGCCTATCCGGTGAAGGTGGAAGGGCGCTACGTCATGGACCCGTCTCCGATCCCGAAATTCGACAATCCGAAAATGGAAATGCCCGCGATCCAGCTTTTCGGTGCAGGCCGCGAGCAGCGGATCTACGCGCTGCCGCCCTTTACCAGGGTAGTCAGTCTCGATTTCGAGGATCATCCCTTCGAGCCTTCCAAGGCGCCCCATCCCTGCGGTCTTTGCGCTGCCGAGGGCAGCTATCTCGACGAAGTGATTGTCGATGACGAGGGCGGGCGAATGTTCGTCTGTTCTGACACGGATTACTGCGAGCGCCGCCGGGCAGAGGGCCATCGGGGCGCGCAATTGTCGGAGGATGCGGCATGACTCCGTTGCTTGAAGTCAAAGGTGTCACGAAGCGCTACGGGCGATATATCGGATGCGCCGAAATCAGTTTTGATCTCTGGCCGGGCGAGGTCATGGGGATCGTGGGGGAATCTGGTTCGGGAAAATCAACGCTTTTGAGTTGTCTCGCCGGGCATCTGGTACCTGATACAGGTGAAGTGATCTTCGACACAAGGATCGATGGTCCAAGAGATACGCTGAAGATGAGCGAGCCCGAGCGCAGAATGCTTGGTCGTACCGATTGGGCCTTCGTTCACCAGAACCCTCGAGACGGACTGAGGATGGGCGTCAGCGCGGGAGGCAATGTGGGTGAGCGGCTCATGGCTGTCGGGGCTCGGCACTATGGCGATATCCGTAGCCAGGCCATCGACTGGCTGGGGCGGGTCGAGATCGCCGACACGCGGATCGACGATCGGCCAACGGCATTTTCGGGCGGTATGCAGCAGCGCCTTCAGATCGCCCGTAACCTCGTGTCCGGCCCGCGCCTCGTCTTCATGGACGAGCCTACCGGAGGCCTCGATGTGAGCGTTCAGGCGCGGTTGCTTGATCTTCTGCGAGGGCTTGTCCGCGACATGGGACTCTCGGCCATCGTTGTGACGCACGACCTGGCGGTCGTACGGCTTCTGGCAGATCGACTGATGGTGATGAAGGATGGACATGTGGTCGAGACAGGTCTCACCGATCAGGTGCTCGACGATCCTCAACTTGCGTACACCCAACTGCTGGTCAGCTCGGTGTTACAGGTTTGACATGAACATAGGGCAGGTAACGGACCATGATTGAGGTCTCCGACGTTTCAAAGACATTCACCCTGCACAACCACGGTTCTACGGTCATCGACGTGATGAATGGCGGTTCCTTCACAGTGTCGTCCCGTGAGTGCGTGGCTCTGACGGGAGTGTCCGGCGCTGGCAAGTCAACGCTGATGCGTATGATCTATGGAAACTACCTGACGGCGGCGGGACGAATTGTCGTCGGCGGATTGGACGTGGTCGCCGCCGAGCCGCGAGACATCCTGGCGCTCAGGCGTGAAACGCTGGGCTACGTGAGCCAGTTTCTGCGTGTCGTTCCGCGTGTACCGACCGTTGATGTCGTGGCTGAACCGCTGCTTCGGGTCGGGGTCGGCGAAGCGGAAGCGAAAGCGAAAGCCGCGAACATGCTGGCGCGGGTCAATCTGCCTGAGCGGCTTTGGTCGCTGTCGCCCACAACATTCTCGGGCGGTGAACAACAGCGCGTGAACGTCGCGCGCGGCTTCATTTACGAGTATCCGGCGCTTCTGCTCGACGAACCGACGGCAAGCCTCGACGGTGCGAACCGCGAGGTTGTCTTGACGCTGATCGAAGAAGCCAAGGCGCGGGGAGCCGCGATTATCGGCATCTTCCACGATGTGGACGCCCGCGTTCGCGTCTGCGATCGCGAGATAGACGTCTCCGTCTTCGCTCCGGTTCGGGGGGCCGCGTGACCGGTCGCCTCATCGGCATCGTTGGCCCGTCGGGCGTGGGCAAGGATACGCTGATGCGCGCCTTGTCGAATTCCTGCCCGGAATTCGCTCTCGTGCGCCGCGTGATCACCCGAAGCCCCGAACTCGGCGGCGAGGATTTCGACGCAGTCAGCGAGGACGAATTCGATGTCCGTCGAAAGTCGGGCGCCTTTTGTGTCCATTGGCGGGCGCACGGGTTGTTATACGGTATTCCCGATGACGTCCGTTTGCGCGTTGGACGAGGCGAGCAGCTTCTCGTCAATCTGTCGCGGGACGTGCTTGTCGATGTGGGAAGCGTCTTTCCACGGTTTTCCGTGCTGAATGTCACCGCGAAACCCGAAACGCTTGCCAGCCGACTTGCCGGTCGAGGCCGCGAGAGCGCGGACGAGATCGCACGCAGATTGGATCGGGCCGCACGCCCATTGCCGCAAGGTCCGTCGATTTTGACGGTCAGCAACGACCACAGGCTGGAAGAGACCGTCATCGCGGCGCTGGCTTTGCTTCACCCGGTTAGGGCGTAGCGATGAATTTGCCGGAACATTCCGTTTGCGTCCTCCCCGACGAGAGAGACCGAGGCGATTTCGAAGGGCCCGGGAAGGATTGGCAGCTTGGCTGCGATTATGTTCTTGATCCTGACCAGTTCCGCTTGGTCCAGTTTTCCGGTCAGTGTCAGGTGAAATCTGAACTCGTCTCCGACGTAGGGATAGCCCCATTGCGACAGGTAGCCTTCCTGCCGGGGCGAAAGCCCCGCAACGCGGCGTCGTTGCAATTCGTCTTCGGTGGCAGGTTCGCGATACGCGTCGAATTCGGCAACGCAATCGAAGGCCAGCCGGTCCAATTCCGTCACGTCTCCTGTAGGGACCAGCGCCAGGAAACGCCCCAGTGCGGCCAGTTGCAGGCCATCCAGGCTTATGGCTGCGGTCTGCGAAGCCAATGCCGCGAGTTCGTCGCCCAGATCCTCGGCAGTCATTCCCTTGGCCATTCTGAATGGCGGTTTCAACGTCCCGTGGAACCCGTATTTGCGAGGAGCTGCGGTGACCTGATCGATGCCGTCGACCGGTGGTTGGGCACGAGACTTTCCGGCGGACACATCCCAGCCCAACCACGAAGCGCCGAATGCCGCAAGGGCGGCATCGTCCGGCAAGTAATAGACCGCGTATCTTCGAAAGCCTGACATGAATTCGCATCTTCCCCAGCCGTCCTTGCCAGAGCAGAATGACACACTCGTGACAAGTGAGCTCTGTCTTGCGAACGCCACACTCGTGCTGGAGGACCGGGTCATGACCGGTGCAATCCACATCGTTGGCGATCGCATTGCAGCAGTAACCGAAGGCGATGCCGTACCCCAGGGCGCGCTCGATTGCGGCGGCGATCTCGTGGTGCCGGGCCTTGTCGAGTTGCACACCGACAATCTCGAACGACACCTCGAACCGCGACCGAAGGTCAAACTTCCCAACGTTCCAGCGATCCTCGCCCACGACGGCGAACTGTCATCGACCGGAATCACAACGGTTTTCGATGCGCTGCGCGTTGGTTCGATCGTGGACGCTGACGCAAGCTACGAGAAGTACGCCCGAGAAGTCGCAAATGAAATCCTCTCCTTGCGTTCGCAAGGTGCCCTGCGCATCCGCCACATGATTCACTTGCGAGCGGAAGTCTGCTCGGAAACGCTTCTCGACGAACTGGCGGAGTTCGGTCCTGAGGACCGCGTTGGTCTCGTAAGCCTGATGGATCATACGCCCGGTCAGCGCCAGTTTCGCGATCTCTCGCAACTCAAGACCTACTATGCAGGCAAGTACGGGTATACCGACACCCAATTCGACGATCTCGTTTCGTCGCGCAGCGCCTTGGGCGACAAGGTACGCAATATTCACGAAGCGGGCACCGTAAGCGAAGCCGCGCGCTTGGGCGCAGCACTGGCAAGCCATGACGACACCACGCCGGAACATGTCGAAAAGTCGCGGAAAATGGGCATCCGCATTGCCGAGTTTCCGACAACCATCGATGCGGCCGAAGCCTGTCGGGATCACGACATCAAGATCATAATGGGTGCGCCGAACCTGATCCGGGGCGGTTCGCATTCCGGCAACGTCTCCGCTGCCGAACTCGCCAGGGCCGGACTTCTAGACATAGTGTCGTCGGATTATGTTCCCTCCCTCCTTCTGGCATCGGCTTTTCAGCTGGCGATCCTATGGGGTGACTTGCCGCGTGCTGTCCGTACTGTGACTTCCACACCGGCCGATATGACGGGTCTGGCGGATCGCGGGCGCATCCGCGAAGGCTGTCTTGCTGATCTTTTGCGGGTTCGATTGATTGGCAACACGCCAGTCATCCGTTCCGTCTGGTGTGGCGGCGAAAGGGTTGGCTGACACGAGGCGGAACATGGTCAACTTGTCCCGGTCCGCGTAATACGTTGAGCTTTCAGTTCGGATCGCTGCCGTGGAGCCGAACTTGATCGCTCGAGGATGGCGGAGTTGACGTCGCCAGGGTCGGACCCGGCAAAGTGGCTTTTTGCGGCGAAGTCTGGCCTGCCGACGTGGTTCGCGCTGAGCGGAACGGAGAGCGGGATGCCGCGGAGTGAACCAGATAGAGGATCCTGGCCGCGGAAAGTGTAACGGGACCCCACTCACTCAAGAGCGACACGTGCCGTACCAAATTCGCCTCGATGGTCTCGATTCTCGCGAACCGGAGCATGCCGCGTTCGTTCATGCCCGGATAGTCGATGAGCTCGGTCATATCAGTCCATCGAAATTCGTCGGCGGCTTGGCACGCGGTCCGAAAAGAACGTCCAGTACAAACCGCAGGATATCGAACTCAGCCATGTGTCCTTCTTTCGATCAGAGTAATCTCAGACAAGTCGATTTGCCGCATGCTTGGGGGTCGAAAGATGACACGGATTTACCTGCGCGGTTCTCACGTCAGGCGTTCCACGGAATGCCGACCGCCCGAAGGATTTTCTCATTTGTGTCAATCGGATGGACGACATATCGAGACCTTTTCCCGTTGGAGCCTTATCTTTGGGAAAGATGTCGTTTAGCGAACATTTGTGTAAAAGTTTTGTAAAAAATTCATGTACTTAGGTCGGCGTCGGCAGTGCCGCCAAGCCTCAAGTGTTTACCCAGGCGGAAAAACCGGGCATGAAACAGAAGTTGCCTGGGGAAATACGATGGATAAGCACAGCAATGACGTTGCGGCGGCACTTCTTTCAATGCCGCCTGACGACTTTCACGCGTACATTCACAATGCCTTGTTCGAGCGTCGCCTTCACTTCGTTGTGCACGCACTGAATGAGCAGGCGCTCGCATTTGGCGATCCGAAAGCCGCATCCGCAAAAGAAGCGCTTGCGCGTATTGGCTTCACCGCTTGAGCCTATCGAAATCGGTGTGCTTCCACCCCGGCGAAGCTGAAGCTTCGCCGGTCTGTTTGACACATTTTTCCGAATTATCCACAGGCTGTCATGAATTCGTTACAGAACGCTTGGAAACGATGCTAACCTGTCTCCATGACGCGCTTGCTTGCGACAGTTTGCATGATCGGCATCGGTACGGCTGTCATGGCCGCAGGTCCGATTGCAGAGGTGATCTGCGACGATCGTGTCTCTCTTCTTCGGAAACTTGAGCGCTCCTATGGCGCCGAGCGCATGGGACGCGGGATGCGCGGACCCGAGGCAATCATCGAGGTCTGGGCGGTCCAGTCGACGGCGGAATGGATACTTGTCCAAAGCTATGCCGACGGAAGGTCCTGCATCGTCGCAATGGGCGAGAACTGGGAATCCATTGGTTTTGCAGCGGTCGTCGATCCAGCCTGATCGCAAGGGCCGGACTTGTTTTTCGTGGTCAAGAAATTCGAGCGAAATGAGCTCCTCGCCGCCAATTTTGAACTGACCGAGCAATTCAACCAACTCGCTTCTAGGAAGCAGGAACTCTCCGCCTGGAGTGACAGCAGGTGCAAGCGGGTGCACCCACTGCTTCGGCTTGCGGCTCTGGGAGGCGGACTAACGCCGCGGTCTCCGATAGCAACTTGCATTGCTGCCGAATTCTGAGTTCTGTGGTCCGGCAGCAGTCGGCTGGCAAAAGCGCGGCTGCGCAATTAGGAGGATTTGACCGAAATGAAACAACTTCACATGAGCCTGCTTGCACTTGCCGCAGCAGCGACGTTCGCGCCTGCCGCGCAGGCCCAGACCGAAATCGAGTGGTGGCATGCCTTCACGGGACGACTGGGTGAACTTCTGGATGCGCAGGTGGCGGCGTTCAACGAAAGTCAGTCGGACTACAAGGTCGTGGCGAGCCACAAGGGCAACTATTCCGAGGCGCTGAACGCAGGCATCGCCGCATTCCGCGCAGGCGAGCAGCCGCATATTCTACAGGTCTTCGAGGTCGGCACCGCGACGATGATGGCCGCGCGGGCCGCGATCAAGCCCGTCCACGAAGTGCTGTCGGAATCCGGCCTGCCGTTCGATCCGGAAGCCTACATCCCGTCTGTCACGGGCTACTACACGGACACCGAAGGAAACATGCTTTCCTTCCCCTACAACGCCTCGACGCCGGTGATGTACGTGAACCGCACGAAACTCGAGGAAGCGGGAATCGATCCCGACGTTGATCTCTCGACCTGGGAAGCTGTGGGCCCCGTGCTGGACCAGTTGAAAGAAGCGGGCGTCGACTGCCCGTTCACGACCGCCTGGCAGAGCTGGGTGCATCTGGAAAGCTTCTCGGCCTACCACGACGTACCCTTCGCAACGCGGTCGAACGGGTTCGAGGGCACCGACACGGAACTCGTGTTCAATGGCCCGCTCCAGATCGCCCATATCGACACGATGGGCCAATGGGCCGAGGAGGGCAAATTCATCTATGCCGGTCGCCGCAACGAATCCGGTGCAAACTTCCGCGCTGGCGAATGCGCGATCTTCACTGAAAGCTCGGCAGGCTATGCCGGGGTGAAGGCCGAGGCACAATTCGATTGGGACATCCGTCCGCTACCCTACTGGAGCACGGTCGATGCCGCGCCGCAGAACACGATCATCGGGGGCGCGTCGCTCTGGGTGATGGCCGGGCACGAGCCCGAGGAATACAAGGGCGTCGCTGCCTTCCTCGGTTTCCTGTCCTCGCCAAAGGTGCAGGCGCAATGGCACCAGGATACCGGCTATCTTCCCGCCACGACGGAGGCGGCAGAGCTGACCGCGACCCAGGGCTTCTACGAAGCTAACCCCGGCACCGAGATCGCGGGCGAGCAGATGACTGCCAAGCCGCCGACGGCAAACTCCAAGGGGTTGAGGCTCGGGTCGTTCGACCAGATCCGCACGATCATCGACGAGGAGCTTGAAGGCGTATGGGCGGGCGACAAGGACGCCGAGACGGCGCTGAACTCGGCCGCTGAGCGCGGCAACGAGCTTCTGCGCCGGTTCGAGCAGGCCAACCGCTGAAATAAATCCGGGGGCGGACAGACCGCCCCCGGACCTCCGAATGGAAAAGCGCGTCACCTTCAAGGGCATCTGGCTGCCGCTCCTGCTGCTCGCGCCGCAGGTGCTGGTCACGGCTGTGTTCTTCTTCTACCCGGCCGGTCAGGCGATCTGGCAATCGCTCTTCATTCCCGACCCGTTCGGGTTATCGATGCAGTGGGTGGGCCTGGGGAACTTCGAATACCTCCTCGGAAACCGTTTCTACCGCGCGAGCTTTGTCACCACGGCGATCTTTTCGGTCTCGGTCACCGTCGTCTCCATGGCCATCGCGCTGTATCTCGCACTGATGGCCGACCGGCTCATCAAGGGCTCGGGCACCTACAGGACATTGCTCATCTGGCCCTATGCCGTCGCGCCCGCCGTGGCAGGGGTCCTGTGGCTCTTCATGTTCAACACCCGTATCGGCGTGGTGACGTGGTACCTCGGCCAGCTTGGCTACGACTGGAACCATGTCCTGAACGAGGCCGAGGCGATGGGCCTCGTCGTTCTCGCGTCGAGTTGGGGGCGGATCAGTTACAACTTCCTGT
>CAZRNL010000059.1:11745-12156 GCA_964601395.1 uncultured Silicimonas sp.
TCTGGACGCGCTTCCGAACCATCGTCTGGCCGCTCCTGTCGCCGGTGACGTTCTTCCTGCTCGTGGTGAACATCGTCTACGCCTTCTTCGAGACCTTCGGCGTGATCCACACGATCACCGGGGGCGGCCCGCAACAGGCGACGATGATCCTCGTCTACAAGGTCTACGCCGACGGATTCGTCGGGCAGGACCTGGGCTCCTCGGCCGCGCAGTCGGTGATTCTGCTGTTCGTCGTGGGCATACTGACCGTCATCCAGTTCAAGTACATCGAACGGAAGGTGCACTACTGATGTCCGGCATGGTCGAAAAGCGCGGAGTCTCGCACTGGCTGACCCATGCCGGGCTGATCCTTGGCGTGCTGCTCATCTTCTTTCCGATCTGGCTCGCCTTCGTCGCCTCCACGGTATCGCA
>CAZRNL010000060.1:0-1296 GCA_964601395.1 uncultured Silicimonas sp.
GTAATATTGCGTCACCTCGACGCCGAGGCCATTGAGGATGCAGGCGAACTCGCAGGCGATATAGCCGCCGCCGACGATCAGGATGGACTTCGGCAGTCGCTCCATCACGAAAATGTCGTTCGACACCATGCCCAACTTGGCATTGTGCATGTCGGGCCTGACCGGATGGCCGCCGGTCGCAACCAGGATCGTCCTGGCCGTCACTGTATCGCCGTTGGCGAGGCGGACGGTTCTGGCATCCGTCAGTGTCGCACGAGAATCGAAGATCTGAACGTCCGACCGCGCCAGCAGTCCGCGGTAGACTTCTTCCAGCCGATCCAGCTCCGAATGTAGTTTCGTGCGGAACGCGCTCCAGTCGAACGTGCCGCACTTGGCATCCCAGCCATAGGATCTTGCCAGCCCGGCCTGTTCGCGGAATTCCGACGCGAAGACCATCAGCTTCTTCGGCACGCAGCCACGGATGACGCAGGTGCCGCCCATACGGCTTTCTTCGGCCAGGGCAACCCGCGCGCCGGTTGCCGCCGCCGTCCGAGCGGCGCGCACTCCACCAGAGCCGCCGCCGATCACGAATAGATCGAAGTCAAACTCCATGGCGGTTCACTCGGCGAGATCCATGAACGCGTTGTCGGTGTCCGTCGATGCGACGCGCGAGACTTCGCTGTCGCCCGAATTGATGTCGCGCATTTCGACCGAGCCGTCGCCGTGGCCGGTCACGATCACGTCGCAGATGTCGATGAAAAGCCCGTTCTCGACGACGCCGGGCACCTGGTTCAGGACCAGGGACAACTGACGCGCGTTGCCGATCCGACCCAGGTGCAGGTCAAGGATATGGTTGCCTTCGTCGGTGACGAACAGCGCGTCGCCCGCCATGCGCGGCCGGGCCTCGGTGCCCATCACGTCCAGTCCGTCCAGCATCTCTTCGAGAAGCCGCTGCGTGGTCTTCATGCCGAAGCGGACGACCTCGACCGGCAGGGGAAATGCGCCCAAGACACTCACGCGCTTGGTGACGTCGGCGATCACGATCATCCGGTCCGAGGCCGTCGCCACGATCTTCTCCTGCAGCAGCGCACCGCCGCCTCCCTTGATCAGGTTCAGCTCGGGATCGTACTCGTCGGCGCCGTCGATGGTCAGGTCCAGCCAGCCCGCCTCATCCAGCGTCGTGACCGGAATACCCAGTTCTTTCGCCAACTTAGCCGTCGAGGTCGAGGTCGGAACGCCGGTGAATCGGAGGCCTTCGGTGCGCATCCTTTCGGCGAGAGACTTCACGAGGAACGCGGCGGTCGAGCCGGTTCCGAG
>CAZRNL010000060.1:1306-11839 GCA_964601395.1 uncultured Silicimonas sp.
CCGAGGCCGACTTTCATGCCGTTCTGGACGAACTGGGCGGCGCGCTGAGCGGCGGCGGACTTGGCGGTGTCGACGGGGGACAGGGGTTTGTTCATGGGATCTCTCCGGCGGATGACCCGGGGGTTATAGGAAGAATGTCGGGCGAGGGCGAGGGGGGATGGACGAGATTCCACTCGCCAGAAGGTCGCGGCTTTGCTAGAGAGCGCCGCAATGCGGGTGTGGCGGAACTGGTAGACGCACCAGATTTAGGTTCTGGCGCCTTTGGCGTGGGGGTTCGAGTCCCTTCACCCGCACCACACTCGATGCGCCCCCGGCGGCGCCGCCACCGTTAACCAATCCCCAAAAATGATTAATTCCCCTGTCTTTACAGGATTTGGCCTTTCGGTATCGCGTCGGTATCGCGTCGGTATCGCGTCGGTATTTTGTCGGTGCGGGTTGCGGCGCACGGCGGTCGGTTAATGCGGCGCACGCGGGAGTTGAGCGGGGGTTAATCGCCGGGTAGGGTCGGCGCACAAATGTGCGAGGTGCGCGGTTGAGTGACAAGCTGATCGACCCGGCGAAAGACAAGTGGGCCATCGTCGAGGAACGCGACGACGGCTCGGCGTTGCGCAATGACGGGCAGGAGCTGAGATCGCGGCACAAGAACCCGTGGTATGTGCTGGCGACGATTTATGGGGAGCCGGGGTCAGGGATTGACCAGGACCTCGCCGCGCGGAACCGGCGGGCGTGGAACCTCTGGTCCTGCCAGGCGCTGAGTGCCGAGGCGCGCAAGACGCTGGCCGAGAAGATGGGGCTGGGCGAGGACGAGTTGGGTGGCGCGTGGGAGGCCGAGCGGCCGGAAATCGAGCGGCGGTTCCGGGAGCGGATGGGGGAGGGCGCGGAACTGCCTGAAACGAAGCGCAGTCTCGTAAATTTTGGCGCAGTTTATCTTCCGGGAGTTTCTTTCGCGAAGTTCCACTTTTCCTTCTCCACCACCTTCGCCACCGCCCACATCGGCGCCGACTTCAGATTCGCGCACTTCTCGTTCCCCGCCAATTTCACGAAAGCCTACTTCGCGAGCAGCACCTACTTCACCTCCGCCCACTTCGCTTCCACCGCTGATTTCCCCGGCGCCCATTTCGCGTCATACGCCTATTTCAACTCCGTCCACTTCGCCGCTCACTTCGCCTCCCTGGTCCACTTCGCATCCACAGCCAACTTCGCATCTGCCCACTTCTCCGACCCCGTCTATTTCAACTTTGCCCGCTTCGGTGACACAGCCCGCTTCACCTCCGCCCGCTTTTCCGACCTTGCCGATTTTTCCTCAGCCACTTTCAGGAGTGCGACATACTTTGATGACGCAATCTTCCTGCGGCGCGCGCCGGTGTTCTCTGCGGCGGAAGTCTATCAAAACACGACGTTCACGCTCGAAGACGAAAACTGGCCGAAGCCTGAGGCGAAGACGGCGCGAGAGGACGCCTCTGCCTATGTCCGGCTGAAGCAGTTGATGGTCGACGCGCACAAGCCCGACGATGCGCTGTTCTTTCTTCGGCGCGAGTTCCGCTGCAAGCTTCTGACCGAGAAGAAGCGGGAGCGGATCTGGATCTGGCTTTTCTGGAAGCTGTCCCACTTCGGTTACAGCATCTGGCGGCCGTTCCTGGGGCTTGCCGCGCTGATAACCGCTTTCTGGCTGATCTATCTGGTGTCCTTCATCTGGGAGGCCGTCCTTCACAACGGTGCCCGGACCGGGGCCGAGGCGTTCGGGCTGAGCTTTTCGAACAGCTTCGGGTTCCTCGGGTTCAACCGGGTCTATTTCGGGGCGGAGTATTTCCAGCAACTTCCCGCATGGATCAAGGTCGCGGGCGCGGTGCAGACCATCATGGGCATCGCCTTCCTGTTCTTCCTCGGCCTCGGCCTGCGCAACCGGTTCCGGCTGAAGTAGGCCCCGAAGGCCGCCACGAGCCCCCCGCTTTCGCCTTGCGCCCCGGTCCTGTCTTGCCTAGAAGGACCGCTGATTTTCCGCCCATCCGGAATCCGTCCGGACGGGCCACCTGAGAGGTATGAGATGCAGGTCACCGAGACCCTGAACGACGGGCTGAAGCGCGGCTACAACATCACCGTGACCGCCGCCGAGCTTGAGGCCAAAGTCAACGAAAAGCTGTCCGAGGCCGCGCCTTCGATCGAGATGAAGGGCTTCCGCAAGGGCAAGGTGCCGATGGCGCTGCTGAAGAAGCAGTACGGTCCCCGGCTGATCGGCGAAGCGATGCAGGAAAGCGTCGATGGCGCGATGGCCAGGCATTTCGAGGACTCGGGCGATCGCCCCGCGATGCAGCCGAAGGTCGAGATGACCAACGAGAACTGGAAAGAGGGCGACGACGTTCTCGTGGCCATGTCCTACGAGGCGCTGCCGGCCATCCCGGACGTCGACCTCAAGAAGATCAAGCTGGAAAAGCTGGTGGTGAAGGCCGAGGACAAGGCCGTTGACGAGGCCTTGAAGAACCTTGCGGAAACCGCGCAGGACTTCGAGGACCGCAAGAAAGGCTCCAAGGCCAAGGACGGCGACCAGGTCGTCATCGACTTCGTGGGCAAGATCGACGGAGAGGCCTTCCAGGGCGGCACCGCCGAGGATTTCCCGTTGGTGCTGGGCTCCGGTCAGTTCATTCCGGGCTTCGAGGAGCAGCTTGTCGGCGTGAAGGCCGGTGACGAGAAAGCCGTCGAGGTTTCGTTTCCCGAGGCATACGGCAACGCCGGGCTCGCCGGGAAGGCAGCGGTTTTCGACGTGACCGTGAAGGCTGTGAAAGGCCCGAAGGCGGCCGAGATCGACGACGAACTGGCAAAGAAGTTCGGCGCAGAGGATCTGGCGGCCCTCAAGGGACAGATCACCGAGCGTCTTGAAGCCGAGTATGCAGGGGCTGCCCGCGCCGTCATGAAGCGCGCGCTTCTCGACGAGTTGGACAAGGCCGTGAGTTTCGACCTGCCGCCCTCGCTGGTCGAGGCAGAGGCGAACCAGATCGCGCACCAGCTCTGGCATGAAGAGAACCCGGACGTGCACGGCCATGACCATCCCGAGATCAATCCGACCGACGAGCACAACAAGCTGGCCGAACGCCGCGTGCGTCTTGGCCTGCTGCTGGCCGAGATCGGACAGCGCGCCAAGGTCGAGGTCACCGATGCCGAGATGACGCAGGCGGTGCTGAACCAGGCACGCCAGTATCCGGGACAGGAACGCCAGTTCTTCGAGTTCGTCCAGCAGAACGCCGGAATGCGCCAGCAGATCCAGGCGCCGCTTTTCGAAGACAAGGTCGTGGACCATGTCTTCGCCGAGGTTACGGTGAAGGAAAAGGAAGTCTCGAAGGACAAGCTCGAGAAGGCCGTCGAGGCACTGGACGAGGAATAAACCTCTTCAACTTCGCCCGGACATCAACAAGGCCGACCCCAGGGTCGGCCTTTTTCGTGTCAGCAGGAGCGGCGTGAACGCACTTCCGCATTCATCAGGTAGGCGATCTCGTTGCGTGTCACGGCAATCCTCAAGGCGCGCGGCAGGAACGGATTGGGCGCACCTGCGGCGACCCAGGACGAGTAGCGGCAGACGCGAACGGCGGTCAGCAGGTAAAGGGCAAACAACAGGAAGGGGATGAGGCGCTCAAAACCGGGGAGCACAGAAATAACCGTCACGTCGTATCCTCCAGAAACCGCCACCACACTTGATACTGTCCCTTTAGATCGGAAGTTTGCGCCGGATTCGTGAAGCTCCAAAGGCCATTTCGCGATGGCGCCGCCGCTGTCGCCTTATAGGCAACGGTGTTTTGCCGCAATTTTGGTATCGCGTCGGAACTTGGGCATGTATGGTCTAAAAAAATCTCGATAAATTCATATTAAAATCGAATTTCTCGGGCTTGATGACGGCGTTAGTTTAGTGTTCGGTTCACCAGTGGAGAACGTCATGTTCGATTTTGAGTACCCGGCAGAAGGCCTGGTCGAATCCCCCGAAATCATGTTGGCGATCGTATCGCAACTGTCCGATGCAGAGCTTGCCGCTCTCGAGGATGATCTTGATTTCTGTCGCTTCGCCGGCGTTCCCTCTCACCGCATCCTGGCTGTCATGGATCGCCTCGGTCTGCTTGACGAGGACTGGCGCCGCCTTCTCGAGGCAAACTACGCCCCCGAAACGCCGCCGGTCGCATGGTCAGACCAGCGGTTGACCCTCAAATGCGCGTAACTCGACGCCTGCCGCTTCCAGTCCGGTTCTGACTGCCTGCGACAGCCTCACCGCCTCGGCGCTGTCGCCGTGGACGCAGATCGTGTCTATTCGCGTTTCCAGCCGTTGGCCGTCGGCCGTCAGAATCGCCCCGGCCTTCACCATGTCGATCATCCGTCCGGCGGCTTCCGCCGGATCGTGGATCATCGCTCCCGGCAGACGCCTGTCAACCAGTGTGCCGTCCGGATTGTAGGCTCTGTCAGCAAAGATCTCGCCCGCCCATCGGCACCCAAGATCCCTGCAGACCGTTTCCATCTTCGTCGCCGCCAGACCCATGATGATGATGTCCGGGGCGACGTCGAGCGCGGCTTCGTAACAGGCGCGCGCCATGTCCGCATCGACCGAGGCCATGTTCGACAGAGCCCCATGCAGCTTGAGGTGCCGGACCTCGCCGCCGACGGACCGCGCCATCGCCTGTGCCGCGCCCACCTGATAGCGGATCATGTTCGCCAGTGTCTTCAGCGGCACCTGCATCTGGCGCCGCCCGAAGCCCTGCAAGTCCGCAAAGCCCGGATGCGCGCCGATGCCCACACCGTTCTCGACAGCCAGAGCCATCGTCGTCGCCATCGTATCGGCATCGCCTGCATGAAACCCGCAGGCGACATTCGCCGAGGTGACGATCTTCAGCAGACCGGCGTCGTCCCCCATCTGCCAGGGTCCGAAGCCTTCGCCCATGTCCGAGTTCAGGTCGATGGAAAGTGTCATGCACTATTCTTGCCCGTCCTGACCGGAGGTTTGCAAGCACAGAGAAAGGGTCTGACCCTGCGTTTTCGTGTCAACTTCTGTCACAGACCGTAACATTCTGCACATACTTGCCTCTTCCCGCTTTTCCGTCGGTTTGGCCTGGCCTAGGACGGACAGTATCGCAGCGTCGGGAAGGGGCCGCGATCCGTCACGGGGCCAACGGACCGCCCCGCCCTGGAACATCACCCGGTCCGATCCGTACTGTCTTCGATGGACACCGAGCCTCCACGCACGATCGGAACGCACCTGACCGATGCCGCGACGGCTTTGGAGCGGGCGTGGGCGACCCTTCGCAGGGAAGGACCGGGACGCATCCAGTTCTGGTTCATCGCCCTCCTGATCGGAATTGCCGCCGGGTTTGCCGCGCTGTTCTTCCGCAAAGGCATCGAGTGGTTGCAGACGGCCCTGTACGGCACCTCCGAGTTCGTCGGCCTGCAAAGCGTGGCCGAGGGCTTGCCCTGGTACATGATCCTGCTGATCCCTGTCTGCGGCGGAGCGGTGGTCGGCGTGATCCTCAACCGGTTCACGCCGGACGGGCGTGTCCACGCTGTTGCCGAGGTGATCGAGGGGGCTGCGCTGAACAACGGGCGGGTCAACACGAAGGCGGGGCTCGCGTCTGCGGCGGCCTCGTTGATCACTCTCGGTTCGGGGGGATCGAGCGGCCGGGAGGGCCCGGTGGTGCATCTGGCCGCTGTCATAGCCACCTGGATTTCGACGCGGATCGGCGCGGACGGGATCACCGGACGCGATCTGCTGGGCTGCGCCGTCGCGGCGGCCGTTTCGGCGTCTTTCAATGCACCCATCGCAGGGGCGCTTTTTGCGCTTGAAGTCGTGTTGCGTCACTTCGCGGTACACGCCTTCGCTCCCATCGTCATCGCGAGTGCTGCGGGCACTGTCATCAACCGGCTTGCATTCGGCGACGTGACCGAATTCCGGCTGGTGGAGGAGAGCGCGCTGGGCTTCTACGTCGAACTGCCCGCCTTCCTGATCCTAGGCATGCTGTCGGGTCTCGTGGCGGTGGCCATGATGCGCTCGATCTTCGTGGCCGATGACATCGCCGACCGGTTCCAGCGGTCGACCGGGATGCCCCGGTTTCTGCGGCCGGCGTTCGCGGGATTCCTGCTTGGGTGCATCGCCATCTACTTCCCGCACATCATAGGCGTGGGATACGAGACCACGTCACTTGCTCTGACCGGCACGCTTCTCTGGCACGAGGCGGTGATATTTTGCATCCTCAAGGTCGTGGCTGTCTCGATCACGATCGGGGGACGGATGGGTGGCGGAGTGTTCTCGCCGTCGCTGATGGTGGGCGCACTGCTCGGGCTGGCCTATGGGCTGGTCGCGACGAGCATCCTTCCGAATTTCTCGGGGTCCGAGACGCTCTATGCGCTTGCCGGGATGGGGGCGGTCGCCGCTGCGGTTCTGGGTGCGCCGATCTCGACCACGCTGATCGTGTTCGAGCTGACCGGCGACTGGCAGACGGGGCTGGCCGTAATGGTCGCTGTGTCGATGTCGACCGCGCTGTCGTCGCGGCTGGTCGACCGGTCGTTCTTCCTGACGCAGCTCGAGCGGCGGAACATCCATCTGGCGGCCGGGCCGCAGGCGTATCTGCTGGCGATGTTCCGCGTCGGCAAGGTGATGCGCCCGATGGATCACGAGAATGCGGCGCCGCAGGAGCGGCTGCTGACGCTGATCGAACAGGGCATCTACACCGATGTGAACGCGACGCTGGAACGCGCGCTGCCGATCTTCGAGCGGACGGGGCTCGATTACGTGCCGGTGGTGCAGCTGGCGCCGGGCGACGGGCCGCCTGCACTGGAGGGCGCGCTGTTCCATGTCGATGCGCTCAAGGCTTACAACCGGGCGCTGGCGGCCACCGCCGCCGAGGAGCACAGCTGAGGCCCTGATTGACAGGATGGCGCGGCGGGATCATCGTCGCGCCATGTCGATCCTGTCACGCCCCGCGGTCTTTGCCCTGTTCGTCGCCTGCCTCGGGCTGGGGCCCGCGGGCGCCTTTGCCGAGCGCCCGACGGACGGGATGCGCGCGGCGCTCGCCGTCATTCCGCAGGCGGCCATTCCGGTCGAAGGGTCGTCGCCCCTGCAGATCGAATATGGCGATCCCGGCGCGATGGCGCCGGTGGTGGCGCTTCAGGCCTTGCGGGGCGAGATGGACTTTCCGCCCGAGGCTGCGGCCCTGACCCGCAGCCTGCCGGGCGACATGCGCAATTCCGCGATGCTGACCCAGCCCGAGGGGTTCGAGGCCGCGACGGGGCTGCGCCTGACCGACCTCGGCCCGCTGCTGGCGGTGAGCCGCCCACCGGAGCGGCTGACGCTGCTGTCGATCGGCCCGGGTGCCGCGCCGCGGATGGTTGCGGCCCTGCAGGCCAACGGGCACGGGATGGTCGAGGACCGGGGCGGCGCCGTCATCCTGTCGCGCGGCGAGGATTTCGCCATAAATCCCCTCGGGCGGGAGCCTGCCAACCCCTTCGGCGGCGCGCTCGGCCAGTCGACCCGTTTCCTCGTTGCCGAGGGCAAGGTGCTGCATGCACCGGCGACGCCGATCCTGGAGGCGGTGATTGAAGGCGCGGGGCCCCGCCTGTCGGAGCATCCGGGCCTCGTCGCGCTGCTGGCGGGGCTCGACGCGGGCGCGGAGGGGGCGGGGGGCCTGATCCATGCGACCGCGATCCTGGGCATGGGGGGGCGGGACCTGCTGATCGCCGATCTCGCCAATGGCACGGAGGAGACCGGCATGCTGGTCATCGCCCTTCCCGATACCGCCGCGGCCGAGGCGCTGGCCGCCCGCCTGACACAGGACTGGCCGACGCTGACCAGCCAGGTCACCGGCGGGCCCTATGCCGCCCTGTTCGAGGGGCCCGTGACCATCGCGGCCCATCCCGGCACGCCGGCAAGCGTCACGCTGCGCCGCAGCCAGCCGCGCGATTTCGCGGAGCCGATCTTCAGCAATCCGGTGGCCGGGCGCTTTCAGACGATGGTGTTCATGGGCGATGTCGGGGGGCTGATCGCGCCCTGAGGGGTCAGAGCTGCTCCACCGTCACGCGGTCGGTGTAGAAGGCGATGTGATCCTTGATCGCGGCCACGCCCTCCAGCGGGGCCTCGTAGGACCAGGCCGCATCGGGCAGGTCGCCCGCGGCGGTCGAGACGGTGAAATAGGTGGCGGCGCCCTTGTAGGGGCAGCGGGTCGAGCTTTGGGTCCGCTCGAGGAAGGCCATCCCGATATCCTCGCGCGGGAAATAGATCGTCGGGCGGTAATCCCCCTCGGTCAGTTCGAGTGCGCGCGCGCTTTCGCCCAGAACCGCGCCGCCGGCGCGCACGACCCATGTGCCGGTCGCCTTGCGGATCTTGATGTGGTCAGCCATGGGTGTCCCTTTCCCGAAGTCATGTCGAGTATGTCGCCCCGCCCGACCGATGCCAAGGGCAGCGGCCGCGCGAGGGTGTCACAGCGCAGCGCAGGCCGCCTCCAGCCAGTCGCGGGTGCCGCCTTCGACCAGCGGCCCGATGCGGGCCAGAACCTGCGCGTGATAGGCATCGAGCCAGGCGCGTTCCGCGGGCGAGAGGCGGTCGACCAGGATGAGACGCCGGTCGATCGGCGCCCAGGTCAGCGTCTCGAACCCCAGCATGGCACGGTTGCTGTCGCCGCCCGGCACCGGCGGCGCCTCGGTCACGACGATCAGGTTCTCGATCCGGATGCCGAAGGCGCCCTCGCGGTAGTAGCCCGGTTCGTTGGACAGGATCATGCCCGGTTCCAGCGCCACGGTCGAGACCCGGCTGAGCCGCTGCGGCCCCTCGTGCACGCCGAGGTAGACGCCCACGCCATGCCCCGTGCCATGGTCGAAGTCGCGCCCCGCCGCCCAGAGCGGCGCGCGGGCCAGGGCATCGAGATGGGCGCCCGTGACCCCCTTGGGAAAGCGCGCGCGGTGGATCGCGATCATGCCCTGCAGCACCTGGGTGAAGGCCTCGCAGGCGTCGGGGGGCGGGGGGCCCACGGCGACGGTGCGGGTGATGTCGGTGGTCCCGTCGACATACTGCCCGCCGCTGTCGACCAGCAGCAGCTCGCCCGGGCGCACGGGGCGGTTGGTCGCCTCGCTCACCCGGTAATGCACGATGGCGCCGTTGGGGCCCGCGCCGCAGATCGTCTCGAAGGAGATGTCGCGCAACTGGTTGGTGTCGCGGCGGAACCCTTCGAGGGCGCGGACCACGTCGATCTCGGTCAGCCCGCCCTTGGGCGCCTCGGCATCCAGCCAGGCGAGGAAGCGGACCATCGCCGCGCCGTCGCGCAGGTGCGCGGCTTTCGTGGCGGCGATCTCGGCCTCGGTCTTGCGCGCCTTGGGCATCACCGTCGGGTCGCGCTCGAAGGCGATCTCTGTGCCCGTCGCCTCGAGGATATCCGCTACCGCCTGCGGGGCGGAGGCGCGGTCGACGCGCACGCGGCCCATCAGTCCTGCAAGGGCGGCGGGAAAGCTGGCGGGGTCCTCGACCCGCACCATGGGGCCCATATGCGCCCTGATCTCGGGACCGACCCGCGCCGGGTCAAGGAACAGCAGCAGGGCGCCGTCATTGTAGAGGATCGCATTGGCCTGAACGACGGGATTGCGGGGGATGTCGCGGCCACGGATATTGAGCAGCCAGGCGATCCCGTCGGGCTGGGTCAGCACCGTCGCATCATCGCCCGCCCTATGCAGCGGCTCGATGCAATCCGCCAGCTTTTCCGGTGCGGTCCGGCCCGCGATGGCATCGGGAAAGATCTCGACAGGTCCCGTGGGCGGGCCCGGCCGGTCGGTCCAGATGCGGTCGACAAGGTTCACATGCGGCTCCAGCAGCACGCTTGAACCTTCCAGCGCGGTCCGCAGGGTCGCGACCTCCTCGACCGTGTGCAGCCAGGGGTCGAAGCCGACTTTGCCGCCCTTTGGCAGGGCCTCGCGCAGCCAGTCGGCCAGCTTGGTCTCGGGCCAGTCCACGGGGGTATAGACCGACAGATCCACCTGCGTCTTGACCTGCACCCGGTAGCGCCCGTCGACGAAGACCCCCGCCCGGTCGGCGAGTATGGCGGCGAAGCCCGCGGACCCGGTGAAGCCCGTGAGCCAGGACAGCCGCTCGTCGCAGGGCGCCACGTATTCGCCCTGGAAGCGGTCAGCGCGCGGCACGAGGAAGCCGTCGAGGCCCGCCGCCGCCATCTCGCCCCTGAGCGCCGCCAGCCGCGGCACCCCGTCGCCGGGGCGGGTCCTGACCTCGAAATCCTGGAACACCTCTGCCCCCTTCATCTTCCCACAAATACGGACGGCCCGACGGCAGCCAAGTGCGGTGCGATCCCCGAACGCGGGCCCCGTGCCACCCGCGCGGAAACCGCGACGATCCCCGCCCGCCTCAGCTTGCGCGCCGCATTCCCATGACGCGGGCGCGGGCCCGCGGGTCGCTGTCGAAGAGGCTGGCCAGCTGTTCGGTGATGGCGCCCGCCAGCTGTTCGGCATCGGTGATCGTGACGGCGCGCTGGTAGTAGCGCGTCACGTCATGGCCGATGCCGATGGCCAGCAACT
>CAZRNL010000061.1:0-3462 GCA_964601395.1 uncultured Silicimonas sp.
GTCGCTTCCGTGACGACCTTCGGCATCGCGTAGCTGTCCTCGGGCACCGTCGGGTGGTCTTCGTCGATCGGGATATATTCAGGCTTGCGCTCTCCATCGGCGAAGCAGACGCCGTAGGTCGTCTCGGACGAGGCGACGATGATCTTGCGCACTCCGGCCCGAAGAGCCGCGTCGATGAGATTGTAGGTCCCAAGCGTGTTCACGCGGTAGCATTCGTTGTCGGACGTGATCATGATGCGGGGAACGGCCGCAAAGTGTACGACCGCGTCGAAGCCCGGCATACCGGTGCCCGGCTGAAGTTCGTCGAAGTCCGCGTAGCTCGTCATGACGTCAAACATCTGGCCAGCGTCGGTGATGTCCGCGATACGGTTCAGAACTCCGGGATGATCGAAGGGCTTGAGGTCCACGTTCAGCACGCGATGTCCCTTCTCCATCAGATACGGCACCACATGCCTGCCCGCCTTGCCGGTTCCACCTGTAAAAAGAATACGCATGTCTGTCCCTTCCTTGGCCCGGTGATGTCCGGATCTTCAGTTTACGCTTTCCACGCCTTCGGGCCGACCGACAACCACGAATCTCAAGGCCTCGGGCTGATAAAGCCGCTCCACAACGCGTTTGACATCTTCAAGCGTGACCGCATTCACCATCTCGTTGCGCGAAGTGATGTATTCGACCCCCAACTCGTCCATCTGCATGCCGACCATGATTCGGGCGATCGGACCGTTGCCATCGAAGCGCAACGGATAGGCTCCGGTCAAATAGGTCTTGATCTCGTCCAGTTCTTCCTGCGTCACGCCCTCGTCCGCGATCATGGCCCATTCCGCACGTATGACCTCGATGGCCTGGGCCATACGATCATTGGCCGAGGCAAGCTGACCAAGCATCAGGTCGGCGTTGTCAAAGTTCACAAGGTACGTCCCGACACCATAGGTCAGGCCGCGCTTTTCGCGCACCTCTTCCGAGAGGCGCGATTGCCGGCCCGAGCCGCCGAAGATCTCGTTGGCGACAAAGGCCGGAAAGAAGTCCGGGTCGTCGCGGGGTATCCCCACATGACCAAAGATGGCGACGGATTGCGGCGTATCGAAGGGAACCAGCGTTGTGCCACCTTCGATTGTCACCTCCGCAGGCCCGGGCAAGGGCGCACCTGCTTGGGGAAGATCGCCCAGAAGCTGGTCCATCACCTGGCCCAGCTCCTCGGCTGTGATATCGCCTGCCGCACCCACATAGACGCGGTCGCGCACCAGAGCTGCCTTGTTGGCGGCCACGATGTCGTCGCGGGTCAGCGCGGCGACGCTTTCGAGCGTGCCTTCCAGCGGCGTCCCATAGGGATGGTCGTCAAAAGCCTGAGCATAGAAGGCGTTGCTTGCGATGTCGTTCGGATCGTTGGCTCGTGACCGGATGTTGGACAGCACCTGTGCGCGTACCCGTTCGATCGCATCCTCGTCGAACCGCGGGTTGATCAGTGCTTCACGCAAAAGCGCCACCGCCTGGTCGCGGTTCTCGCTCAGGAACCGCGCAGAGACCGAAAGTGCATCGCCGTTGACGTCGAAGGTAAAGCTGGCGGCCAGACCATCGCGAGCCTGGGCAAAGGCACGCGCGTCGAGATCGCCAGCTCCCTCCTCGATCAGGCCCGTCATCAGGTTGGTAACGCCTCGCTTGCCTTCTGGGTCGAGCGATGCGCCGCCCTTGAAACGGATCTCAAGGGCCGTAAAGGGAATCGCGTGTTCTTCGACCAGCCAGGCGTCGATGCCGCCAGGCGAGGTCACTTCCTGGATTTCGATAGCGGCCCGGACCGGTCCCGACAGAACCAGCACGAGTAGCGCGGAAAGAAGGACGCGGATCATTGGCTGACCTCCATCGGATTCGTGGTTCGGACAAACCCGGTCACGGCGTTGCGCCGATCGAAGACCTTGCGGGCGGCACCGATGATCGCTTCCTCGCTGACCGCATCGAGAATACCGAGCCAGGCGTCGATATCGGCGATTGTCAGACCAGAGGTCAGACCGCTGCCATAGCGATTGGCCACCGACGAAATGTCGTCCAGTGCATAGATCTCCGAAGCGCGAATCTGCATCTTGATACGCTCGAGGTCCGTCGCGTCCACGCCCTCTTCCAGAAACTCCGCCAGAGCCTGGTCAAGCGCCTTCTCGGCGTCTTCCAGTGACATGCCTTCGCCCGGAACGATAGCCAGTCCGAACGTGGTCTTGTCCAGAGACCGGCCTGAATACCAGGCAGCGGAATATATTGCCTTGGCCGGTCCGAAGTTCAGTTTCTCGGCAAAAACCGAGGTTGTCGGGGATCCTCCCAGAACTTCGGCCAGAAGCGTCAGCGCCGCCGCTTCCTCCTGCTGTCCCGGATCGCGTTCGGGGGCAAGGTAGGTGCGGACCACGTAGGGGTTGGACACGCGGGGATCGGAGAACACCAGGCGACGCTCCGCAAGTTGCGGCGGTTCGGTCACGCGCTGGCGCGGCTGGATGGCGGGGTTGGGTGGAATGACACCGTAATAGGTTTCAGCCAGAGCACGAACCTCGTCCGGTTCGACATCGCCCGCAACGACCAGGATGGCGTTGTTCGGTCCATAATGCGCCTTGTAGAAGTCCTGCGCATCTTCAAGCGTCAGCTTGTGGGCCTCGTGTTTCCAGCCAATGATTGGCGTGCCGTACGGGTGGTTCAGATATTGCGCCGCGTTGCGCTGTTCGGCGAAAAGGGCACCTGGGTCGTTCTCCGTGCGCATGTTGCGTTCTTCGATCACCACATCACGCTCGGTGGCAATGTCGTCCTCGACCAGTGCCAGTCCGTCCATGCGGCTGGCTTCCATCTGCATGACCAGTTCCAGGCGATCGGCGGCGATGCGCTGGAAATATGCTGTATAGTCGTAAGATGTGAAGGCGTTGTCGCTGCCGCCGTTGCGCGCGACCGTATCGCTGAACTCGCCTGAGGCCAGTTCGTCGGTGGACTTGAACATCAGGTGTTCCAGGAAGTGCGCGATACCTGATTTGCCGGACGGTTCGTCCGCCGATCCGACGCGGTACCAGACCATATGGACGACCGCAGGAGCCCGGTGGTCTTCGATCACGACCACTTCAAGTCCATTTTCCAGCACGAAATCGGTAACTTCGGCAGCCCGAAGCGGCAGCGCAAACCCAAGAACTGCGGGGACGAGGAAGGCAAGATACCAGCGCATCAGCGCTCCTTTCCAGTTGATCTCCCGAGAGAAGTGAGGTCATTCGACCGGCTCTTCAAGCGCACCCAACGAGGTCGTGAGGTGGCGACCAGCATCCTACTCCGCCGCTGCGGGATCAGGAGGGGCGGACGACGTGCGAATCCCGGCTCGCCGAAGCCGCTCAAGCTCGGCATACTGGTCCAGCGACAGGGGCTCGTAGGCTTGGAAATAGACATTGGTGTTGAACAGGCGCTCAAGAAGACTGCCGTCGTTGTTCCGGCGGAACTCGAGATCAGCGG
>CAZRNL010000061.1:3472-9708 GCA_964601395.1 uncultured Silicimonas sp.
GTCGATACCGTAGCGTCCCGCGTGCGAGATCAGTGCTCCGTCGCTCGAACGTCTGGTCAGAACTTCGGCGTTGCCGCCAAGCGCTGCTGCTGCGTCCTCCAGCGGCGTCGGGTCGGTGCGATTGGTGCCGCCCGGTGTCGGTTCCGGCAGCGCCGCCAGATCCACGGGCATTTCAAGTGGCTTCGTGGGCAGGATGGCGAATTCGTCCGGACCCTCGCCGCGCGGCTGGCTGATGTTCAACAGGTTCGGTTCGTCTGCGCCACCGCATCCGCCCAGTACCAGAATCACACCGGTCGTTAACAGAAGTCGTCGCATATCGCCCCTCCGGTCCTATGAAACCGTCTTAACCGGTCCTATCCGGCGCGTCACGGTCCTTTGGTGCGTCTCCGGTCAGGAAGATCAGGCCCAGCGCACCGATGAAAATCGAGATGTCGGCGACATTGAACGACCACGGGTTTTCGTAACCGCAGCAGGACATGTTCAGAAAGTCTGCGACGGCACCGTAGACCACGCGATCCACGATGTTTCCTATCGCACCGCCGACGACCAGACCGGCGGAAACCTGGACCCAGGGGCCGGGCCGGTCGCGATGCATCCACCAAAGGATCCAGGCACTGATCACGAGGCCCAGTCCGATCAGAATCCACCGCATGTCGAGTCCCGCGCCAATCCCGAAGTTGATGCCCTCGTTCCAGGCCATCCGAAGATTGAGGTAGGGGTCAAGGACAAGGATCGTCTGGCGCGTCTTGAGGTCAAGGTATTGCACGACGAACAGCTTCACGAGCTGGTCGAGGACGAACACGACGGTTGCCGTCACATAGATGCGCACAAGTGAAGCCATCAATGCCGGAAATGTCTCATGCCGGTGAAGACCATGGCAAGCCCTGCTTTGTCCGCGGCTTCTATAACGGCGTCATCCCGCATCGAGCCGCCAGGCTGGATCACCGCGGTGACGCCCGCATCTGCCGCCGCCAGAAGGCCATCGGGGAAGGGAAAGAAGGCATCCGAGGCGACAACCGACCCGATCGCCGGGCTTTCCGGTAGCCCGGTCTCGCTGCCCATGCGCTCTGCCTTCAGCGCAGCGATGGTTGAACTGTCGACGCGGCTCATCTGGCCCGCGCCGATGCCGACGGTCTGCCCGCCCCTGGCATAGACGATGGCGTTGGACTTCACGTGCTTGGCGACGGTCCAGGCAAACAGCAGGTCCGCGATCTCGGCCTCGCTGGGCGCCTTTCTTGTCACCACCTTCAGACCGGACGCCGCGACATGGCCGGTATCGTCGTCCTGAACCAGCCACCCCCCCGAGACCTGGCGCACCGCAAGGCGCGGCGCGTTCGGCGCAGGCAACCCGCCTGTCGTCAGAAGCCGAAGGTTCTTCTTGGCGGCGAACACCTCTCTTGCCTCGGCTGTGGCCTCGGGCGCGATGACAACCTCGGTAAAAATCTCGGAGATCGCGCGCGCCGTGTCGCCGTCGAGATCTCCGTTCAGGGCAACGATGCCGCCAAAGGCGCTGGTCCGGTCGCAGTCGAAGGCCCGGCTGAAGGCTTCCGCAAGGTTCTCCCCCCGCGCAACGCCGCAAGGATTGGCATGTTTGATGATTGCAACCGACGGTCCGAATGTCGCCGGATCGAACTCGGCCACCAGCCTGAAGGCGGCATCGATGTCGTTGATATTGTTGTAAGACAGCTCTTTGCCTTGATGCTGCACGGCGGTGGCCACCCCCGGTTCCGCGCTGCCGTCGGTGTAGAAGGCCGCCGCCTGATGCGGGTTCTCGCCGTACCGCAGCCCCTGCGCCAGCGTGCCGGCAAAAACCCGGCGGCGCGGGGTCGTCTCGCCGATGGCGGTGGCCATCCATGTCGAGACAGCCGCGTCGTAAGCACCGGTGCGCGCGTATGCCGTCTGTGCCAGACGCTGTCGGAAGGCGTATGTCGTCTGGCCGCCGTTGGTATCCAGCTCGGCCAGAACGGCGTCATAGTCCTGAACGTCCACGACGACACTTACGAACCGGTGGTTCTTGGCGGCGGCGCGGATCATTGCCGGGCCGCCGATGTCGATATTCTCGATCACAGTGTCATAGTCGGCGCCGGCAGCGACCGTAGCCTCGAACGGGTAAAGGTTCACCACCAGCAGGTCGATCGCACCAATCCCGTGTTCCTCCATCGAGGCCAGGTGTCCGACATCGTCACGCAGCGCCAGAAGGCCGCCATGCACCGCCGGGTGCAGCGTCTTGACGCGCCCGTCCATCATCTCGGGGAACCCGGTCAGGTCAGAGACGTCGCGCACGGACAGCCCGGCATCGCGCAGCGACCTGGCGGTGCCACCTGTCGAAACGAGGTCGATGCCCCGCGCCGCAAGTGCGGTAGCGAAGTCGACCAGTCCGGTCTTGTCGGAAACGGAAAGAAGGGCGCGGCGCACAGGCGCTTGATCGGTCATGTCTGATTGGTTCCTGCTGTGTCAGTCCGTCACCAGCAGGTCCTCCGTCGCATAGTCGCGGATGGCCGTCGGGGTATCCTGCGCCTTGGACAGGGACCAGCTGACGCGCGTCGAATACTCCAATGCGCGGTCGGATAGAACGATCTGTTTGGTCGCACGCGGACTGAGGCGCGATTTTTCCAGATAGACGCTGCCATCGACGGATAGCTCGGCACCGCCCGTAGAGCGAAAAACCCAGATCTCGCCGCTTTTCAACGCCAGCGAAATGGCGGTGCCGTTCATGTCGACCCGTGCATCCACGTCCGGGTGCAGGTGAAACCGCACACTGAAGGGGGAGCCTTTCAGTTTCGACTTGTCGAGGACGAGGTCGAAGCGGCGGCGGTCCTGCGTCGTCATGGCGATCAGCGCATCCTCGCCCCGCAAGGAGCGTCCGTCCTGTCCAAGATGAAGGGTCCGCACGTGGGTCAGGCCGTGGCTGGCGACATAGCCATCATGTCCGACGACGATCCGGCTTCCGCCTTCGACTTCAAGACGCTCATACCGGACATCTTTCGGCGCATCGATCAGCAGCTCTTCCTTCTGGCTGCGGCCGACGACGCCCAAACGGGACGAAGAGAACCCTTCGATCCCCAACGTCGAGTGGCTGGGCGTCGCCCGTCCGGCCCGCCGCCAGTTCTGTCCGAAGTTGGCCCCGGAGCCGCAGTTGACGATCAAAGGCCGTCTGCCCGATGTCAGCTCGAAGGCCAGCGTCGAGGCATGAGCGTTGGCGGACGCCATCGGCAATGGCGGAGGTGCGGCATCGACGATCATGCTTGTGCGGCCGTGCGCTACGCGCGCAAATCCCATCGCAAGCCCCGTCTGCGGTGCGCCCTTCACGCCAGAAGTCGCGAGCGCACGGTCCAACTGGCCCTCAAGTCCCCGTCCGCCGCCGTGAAACCGCGCGAGGCCGCCGTCTGAATGGCGTAGAGCCCGCAGCACGGGAGCGACCGAAGCGATGGCCGCCAGATGCGCCTTGCCCGGCATCTGCCCCGCCTCCTGCAAGGCGGCAGCGGCCCAGTTCAAAAGCGTGAACACGTCGAGAAGTTCTTCGGGGTTGCGGGTGATCAGTCCACCGTCAGCGTCGATCTCGGAGGCGCATTCGGCATCGAGAGCCCGCATGGCTGGTCCAACGTGCCGATCCATTCCGGTCAGCGCGAGGCCCGCATAGATCAACCCTGTCAGGGCTTCGAACCTCGGCAGACCCGGCGAGGCCGTCTTCCAGCGGCGGCTGAGGAAAATCGTCTGGCTGGCGAGAGAACGGAAATAGGCCTCGCTTTCGGCGCGTTCGCGACCATTCAGCAGCAGGATCGCGTGATTGATCCAGCGGATCAGGCGACGGCCTGTCAGATCGGGGGTCCAGCCTGGCCCTGCGCCTCGTCCGAACCTTCGGACCCACTCATGGGTCCAGTCCTGAGCGCGCCGGGTCGCGTGCATGTCGCCCACGGCAGCCAGGTCGTCCAGCCACGTGAAACCGTGAAGCTCCGCCTCGAAGCCCTCGTCGGGCATCGGCAGATCCCAGATCGGGACGCCTGGGGCCTGAACGAGAAAGCCCGCGAACAGGAAATTCCCGCCAGTGATCTGACGGCCCCTCGCGAAGGTGCCGATGGTGCGGGGTTCAGGCGTCGAGGTAAAAGCAGTGGCCGGACGCGACAGTGCGGCCGCGCGCGCGTGCAAACGGTTCATCCAGCGCTTCCGGCGCGCAGACCAGGTCTCGTCTCTGGACAACTTTGTCGCCCTGCCTCTTGCCGCCCATTCGTTCGGGCCTTTTGCTGCAGAGGATAGCCAAATGTGCCAAGCCTGTCATCGCAAAATGCCGGTCAGGCGGTATTTCGCACGATCGCCATGAAGAACCCGTCAATGCCACCGCGGTCGCTCCAGTGATCCGGCCTGATCCGAAGCCCGCCGCCGGGGGTTGTCCAGCGTGGATCGATCCAGTCCGCTTGCGCCGTTTCCACGGTCAGGCCCGGGTGGCGCGCCAACGCAGCGGCGAGCTGCTCCTCGCCTTCCTCGGGCAGAAGCGAACAGGTGCAGAAAACCATGCGACCCCCCGGCTTCAGCCAACCCTGCGCCCGGTCGAACAGCGCGGCCTGCAGCGCAGTCAGCTTGGCGAAATCATCGCCCTCCTTGGCATACGCCAGGTCGGGGTGACGTCTGAGAGTGCCGGTGGCCGAACAGGGCGCGTCGAGCAGGATGGCGTCGAACGGCGCGGGTGGGGTCCAGACCAGCGCGTCGGCCACGACCAGTTCGGCGCTCAGCCCGGTGCGGGCAAGGTTCTCTTCGACACGGGCCATGCGCGGCCCAGAGATGTCCAGTGCGGTGACGTCTGCACCGGCGGCGGCCAGCTGCATCGTCTTGCCCCCCGGGGCGGCGCAGAGGTCGAGGACCTTCTCGCCGGCCCCGACGGCCAGAAGCCGCGCGGGCAATGCGGCGGCGGCATCCTGAACCCACCACGCGCCTTCGTCATACCCGGCAAGCCCGGAGACGCGAGCATGATCGGCAAGGCGAAGGCTGCCGGTCGGCAGGGTCTCGGCCCCCAGCCTGGCGGCCCAATCTTCCTTCGGATCCTTCGGCGTCAGGTCCAGCGGAACCGGCGCGGCGTTCACGGCCTCCATCGCCGCGACGGCCTCCTTGCCCCAGGCGGCCACGAGTTTCTTGCGAAGCCACTTGGGCAGCGTCGGAACTGGCAGCGACGCCCAGTCCGTCTCGGTGCGAAGCACGTTCCGGAGAACGGCGTTGACCATCCCCGCCTTGCTCTTGGTGGCAAGCGACACGGCTGCGTTGACCGGCCCGTGGGGTGCCGCGCCTTCGACGTTGATCTCGTAAAGCGCCAGCCGCATCAGGTTCAGCACCGCATCTTCTGGGCGATTGCGCAGAAAAGGCCCCAGCAGGCGGTCCGAACGCTGCGCCCAGCGCAGCGCCTCGGTCGCCAGCCGCTGGGCACGGGCGCGCTCCTCGGGCGGCAGCTTCTCGACCGTCTTCGGCAGAGCCGCGCTCAGGATCTCGCCCCACTCCGTCACCGCGGTCATCAGCGATGCCGCCGCGGCCCGCGCTTCCAGTCCCGCTTGTCCCATTCCGGCCCTACCTTGTCTGATGGCCCCGGCCCCGTATATCAGGGACAGAAGCGAGACAAGGACAGACCGTGTGACCGACGACACCGACAAGAACCTTCCGCCCGAAGCCAAACGGGCCTTGGCCGAGGCCGCGGAGCGCCGGAAGAACTCCGCCGGACGGGATATGCCGACCGAACTCGGGCGCCGCGACGGCCCCGAGCCGGTGCGTTATGGCGATTGGGAAAGAAAAGGGATCGCGGTCGATTTCTGACCGCGTCAGTCGAGCCTCAGATCCGCGTATTGCCCAGCCCCGCGATCCGAGATGAACCGGACCGTGTTGCCGTTGACCTGAACCATCTGGCAATTGAAGCCGAGCGGATCACCTCCCCAGGACAGATCGCGACAGAAATAGCCCCCCTCCCAGTTCCAGACGCCGCTCACGTCATACCCGAAAGCGCGTCCGTTGATGCGCCCGTCCTCTGTGACCTGCACGGTGATCCCCAGGCGCTTCAGTGCGCGGTCCTGCATCAGCGACACGAACATGTTCTTGTCGTCGACCTTCAGGAATCCCTCCGCACTTGCGGGCGATACCAGAAGTATCGTCGCTGCGGTTGCGATAGCCAAGGCGCGCATGGTTCGTACTCCGGTTCAAGTTTCGCTGTTTGTACGCGAAACGAGAGGATCCGGTTCACTTCAAACCAAGCACATCCAGCA
>CAZRNL010000061.1:9718-11632 GCA_964601395.1 uncultured Silicimonas sp.
TCGGGGGAGAAGCATTGTCACGATTTCGTGGCGCCAAGCACATCCAGCATATCGAAGGCGCCGGGTCCCCGACCCTGGCCCCAGATGGCGGCTTTCAGCGCGCCTCTGGCAAAAATCCGCCGATCGGTGGCGACGTGGCGAAGGACAACCCGCTCGCCGGGGGCCGCGAAGATGACGTCATGCTCGCCCACGATGTCGCCGCCGCGGATGGCCGAGAAACCGATATGGCCCCGTTCGCGCGCGCCGGTAATGCCGTCGCGGCCCCGGTCCGAAACGCGCGACAGGGAAACGCCGCGGCCTTCGGCGGCAGCCTGTCCCAGCATCAGCGCCGTTCCCGAGGGCGCATCGACCTTGTGATGATGATGCGCCTCGACGATCTCGATGTCGAAATCCTCGCCCAGCGCCGCGGCGACCTGCCGGGTCAACTGAACCAGAAGGTTGACGCCCATGCTCATGTTCCCGGCGCGAATGATGGTGGCGTGCCGCGCCGCCGCGTCGAGCCTTGCGATATCCGCTTCCGACAAGCCGGTCGTGCCGACGACGTGAACCGCTCGGGCCTGGGCCGCGATCATGGCATGATTGACCGTGGCCTCAGGCGTGGTGAAGTCGATGACGGCCTGCGCCTCGGCCATCGCCTCGAGCGGATCATCGGTGACGGTCACACCCAGAGGTGCGCGCCCCAGGGCCTCGCCCAGATCGCGTCCCACCCAGTCATGTCCCTTGCGGTCGACAGCGCCGACAAGACGCACGGCTTTCGAGTTCAAAACCTCGTCGATCAGCATCCGACCCATGCGGCCCGACGCTCCTGTGATCACGATTCCAGGTGTCTCGTCCATCTCGCTCTCCTTCGCCGAATTCCATACGCGGAAGAACAGCGCATTTAAAGCGCGGCTTGTCGTGTCGCGCGCAAGCGCTTAAATGCGGGTCATGGCAAAACCGCGTTTCACCGAAGGCTCCGGCCCGACACAACGCCAGCTTCGGGTCGCCGAGCTGATTCGGCGTCGGCTCAGCGAGATCCTGCATCAGGGCGACATTCACGACCCGGAGCTGAACCGGATGTCGATCACTGTGGGCGAAGTGCGCTGCTCGCCTGACCTCAGGAACGCGACCGCTTATGTTCTGCCCCTCGGCGGCAACGACCGGGACGAGGCGCTGGCGGCGCTGCGCCGCAACCGGGTCGAAATCAGGCGCGTTGTCTCGAAGGGACTGCAGTTGAAGTTCGCCCCTGAAATCCGGTTTGCCATCGACGAGACCTTCGACCGGCTGGACGACACACGCCGTATGTTCTCGGACGAAAATGTACGCCGCGACCTGGATCACGATTAGCCTTGCGCTGATGACCGCGCTGCCTGCGGGCGCAGCCGGCTGTCGCGACTTGTCGTTCGAGGAAACCCCCTTCACGATCTGTGAGGCAGACCCGGCATCCGAGGATGTCCGACTGTTCCTGAACAACTCCAGGGGCCAGCCGCTCGGCACTTTCGAGAACGTCGACGCGGCGCTGGCATCCGAGGGGCTGAAACTCGAGTTCGCCATGAATGCGGGCATGTACCATCCCGACAGGCGGCCCGTCGGACTTTACGTCGAGAACTCGGAAACGCTCGGTCGGATCGTCACGCGGCCCGGTCCGGGAAATTTCGGACTCCTGCCCAACGGCGTCCTCTGCCTGACCGAAGGTGCCGCTCGGGTGATCGAAAGCCGCCTGTTCGAACGTGAAGCTCCCGCCTGCCGCTATGCCACGCAATCCGGCCCGATGCTGGTGGTCGACGGCGCGCTGCACCCCCGCTTCCTGCCCGACTCGGACTCCCGCTACATCCGCAACGGGGTCGGCGTGACCGCTGATGGCCAGCTCCTGGCCGTGATTTCGGATCGGCCGGTGAATTTAATCGGCCATTCCTGGGGAGCCATGCTGGCCAC
>CAZRNL010000062.1:0-3594 GCA_964601395.1 uncultured Silicimonas sp.
GCACGCGGTGCGCGTCCTGCCGGACATCAGCAGCAAGAAACGCCTTCTGCAGGCGATCGCGGACATGGCGGAGGGCCTGATCGGCCTGCCCACGTCCGAGATCTTCGACGCGCTGCAGGAACGCGAAAGCCTGGGGCCGACCGGCGTGGGTCAGGGGATCGCGCTGCCACACGCACGGATGGAAGGTCTGGACGGCGTGGTGGGTCTGTTCGTGAAGCTCGAGAAGCCGCTCGCATTCGACGCCGTAGACCGTCAGCCTGTGGATCTGGTGTTTGCCCTTCTTGCGCCGCTGGATGCAGGCGTCGAGCATCTTAAGGCCCTTGCACTGGTATCGCGCACGATGCGGGATTCTTCCCTGTGTGCCAAGCTACGGGCCAATTCGGATGCGACGACGCTGCATACCTTGCTGACGGACGCCCCCAAAATTCAGGCAGCCTGACCTCAGGGCTGCCAGCTTTCAAATCCGAACAGGATGAAATCGCGCCGATAGGCGGTCGCGCAGGCCGAATCGATCTGCGGCGTGCGAATGCTTTCCAGCGAGAATGCTGACGGAAGCGAGAATCCTCCGGACAATTGCGGCGCATCGATCAGGCCGACTGCGCCGACGATCTGGCCCAACTCTTCGGCCATCGAATTCTCGCGCACCACGCGGTCAGGCACGCCGAACTCGGCTATGGCAGACAGGAAAGCCGCCTGCGACGCCCAGCTGTAATCCACCCGAAGCGAGGTCTGGCCCCCCAGATTGCCTGACAGGAAATTCAGAAAACCCAGAAAC
The DNA here is from genome assembly GCA_964601395.1 of uncultured Silicimonas sp. Classification (GTDB taxonomy): domain Bacteria; phylum Pseudomonadota; class Alphaproteobacteria; order Rhodobacterales; family Rhodobacteraceae; genus JAVJUV01. The sequence continues at coordinate 776 of CAZRNL010000062.1, forward strand.
GCCGCGCCCTGATCCTCGACGCTCCAGTGCGTCGGCAGGGCGCCTTCCGGCAGGGGAACTTCGTAGCGGTGTATCAACGCGTGACGGATATCTGCATAGGCCTCGACGTCGGGCGGCAGAATGAACCGGCAGAACGCATCGTAGGCTCGTGACAGCGGATGACGCAGCACGGTGAAGGAACGGTGACCGGGATGGTGACGCATCCAGCGTCGGTGGTCCTTCTGCGTCAGGCCGGTCTCTACCCGACCGGACGGATCGATCGAGCGCAGCCAGTCGGGAACCGGATCGTGCCCGGCGCCACGGATCGGCATATAGACCAGCGGCACCGATGTGCAGACGTGGAACTGACGAAGGCCCGGACCGCGCCCGGGCTCGTGACTGGGAATGTGGCCGGGATCCGTGGCCGCGAGGCTGCTTAGTGCCTCTATCGTCTTTTCCGGGTTGGTCAGGCGATCGGTCACCGCGCTCGGGTTCTGAACCTTGGCCCTCACCTTCGACGGATCCGGTGGTCCTGACGCGCCAAGGAACGTGCCCAATCCCGCAATCACATCGGCATCGGACAGGTCGGCATAGTCGATATGGAACGCGGTTTGACCGGTGGTTTGCAGAACACGCCTGATCCGATCCTGATAGCTCGACAGCGTGTTCAGGAAATCGGCATACTCGTCCACGTCGAATGCGACCTTCGCGGCCCGCGCCGAGGCCAGGTCCCCCAGCCACCATTGTCCGGTCTTTCGCGCGACCTTGAGCGAGACATACGAGTCCAACGGCCGCCGCGTCAGAACGATCTTGGCCGCTCTCGGATCCGCCAGAACCTGATCGATTACCCGCTGGTCGTGATCATGGAACAATCGAAACCCCGGCATCTCGTCGCCGGCCTTCAGCATTTCAGCCACGATACGCGCCGGGTCGCCGGCGCGCGCGGCCATGGACAGGCCGAATTCGGTCGAACGGCCCGGCTTTCCGAAAAAATGAGGATTGAACAACTCGCCGTAGGACCGCAGCCCCGGCATCGCCGAGAGGTATTCCTCAAGCAGGTTCGAACCCGTCCGCATCCCGGCAAGAACGACGAAATAGTCAAAGCGACTTCCGTCCATGCTACCTGAGCCTGACGACGTTCGGGGCCGCATCGCGCGGCAATGGTATTGGCAGATCACCCAGTTCCCCGGCGACATGCGGATTCATTCCCGCATTCCGAAGCGTCTGGAGGAACCCCGGCAGCCCTTCCAGCACCTGGAAGCCGGGTCGGTCCTTGAGGGTGCGCGCTTCGGCACCCGACATGTCGTCCAGAACTTGCTGCATCAGATCCGAGGGTCTTTCCAGCAGGTCAGCCAGTGTCCAGATACGGCTTTGCGCCAGACTTCGGCGTTCCTTGAGCCGGTTGACGAACCGGGTCTCGAGCCGCTGAAGCCGTGCGGCCTCGGTCCGCGCCTCTGCAACCGGCAGCCCGGCCCGCAGAAGCGGCAACGCCCACGCTCCGGTAACCACGAAAACCGATGCGTTGCGGTCCCGCGCGAGGAAATCTCCGATGTCTTGCGAATCTCGCGGCGAGAAAAGGAATGACTGGTGTTCGCCGCGCGTATTCCAGACCAGATTCCGCAGAAAGGATTCGGGGTCATAGTCTCTCAGCGCCGCACTGTCGCTCAGCGCCCCCGCATAGACGTCAGCGCCGTCTTCGTACTCCACCTTGTCCCTGGCAAACAGGTGGCCATGTGTCCGGCTGCCCGTCATGCCGGAGATCCACTGCGGAAATCCCTGAAGAACGTCGCCAAGTCCGTGAAACACGGCATAGGGACCCGCGGTCAATCCATTCTCAAACCCCTGGCGCGGAAAGCGGCCCGCCATCGCCAGACCGGGACGGCCCGAAGTACGCTGCGCGACCGCTTCGCCGAACAGTCGGTCGGCATAGACACCGGGGACTGGCGTGGCCAGGGTCCTGCCCACCGGCTTTTCGCAAAGAAAGGCATCGTACAGTCGCTGTGCGCCAGGCCAGATCTTGCGTGCGAAAAAGGCCGGAGTATCCAGGAGAAGGTTCAGATGATCGTCATAAAAGACATGCGGTTTGCCCTGGAAATCGAACCGCGACAGGGTCAGCGACCGGCTTTCCACCCGAGCGCCATGCCGCCGGACGAGTGTCTGGAAATAGCTTTCGTCGGGAATCCAGACCTTTCGGAAATAGCGGTCCAACCGGTCGCGGGCAGGGTCGTCGAGAATCCGTTCGAGAGTGGCTCGCGACAGACACCACCACTGCGACCCGAGATGAGGCTGCAATCCTGCAGGGATGGGCCGCTTGCGCCCAAGGCGACGCTGGACATCGACCCAAAGATCGAAGAGCCGCCGTTGCCGTTTCCACGCAAAGGGAAAACTGAACAGGAAACGCTCTTCGCTCAGACCCCCCTGCGTCCACGGAACATCCTCGATGGTGACGCTTTCGATGAAGTCCTTTCCCTTGTGACCGGCAAGATAGCATTTCAGGTCTGCGATCGGCTTGATCGGCAGGCATCCCCCCGAAATCAGCATGACGTGCGATACATCCGGGTTCTCGGACAGAAGCCGCGCGGCGGAGTTGCGGGACGCATCTACCAGCGACCAGGTGCCCCAGTCGCACTTCCGCCGATCGGCCAGCGTGACGCGCGGCAGCCCGGCTACCTTTGTTGCAAACCTGTCGAACTCCGCCTTCCCGACCCTCTGGTCTATGTGAATGACAAGCGGACAGTCTTCCTCCGCGATGATCCGCGCGACTTCGGCGCTGCGGTTGAGTGCGCTGTGTGCCAGCATGACGAAACCGACGCTCATGCCCAGTTGCCTTTGGACATCAG
>CAZRNL010000062.1:3604-11522 GCA_964601395.1 uncultured Silicimonas sp.
CCGAGGTCAACGCCTCGCAGGCCAAGACCCAGAAGCTCAAGCTGACGCCATCCGATATATCGCTCGGACCAGGCCGACCAGAGACCCGTCTCGTTGGTTTCGCTTTGTTGATAGGCGGCGTACTCGCGTCCCTGGGCAAAATGCTCGCGCCGCTCGACCTCTTCGGCCACCTTGACGGCGAAACTGTCCAGGAACTTGGCGTGCAGCAGGCATCCCGAGGCTTTCTCGCCTCCCGCCTCGTCATAGACGTTGTTCAGCCCGCGCGGCAGAAGCATGTGTGTCGAGCTGACGTAGACATGGCGCCGGTCCCAACGGACAAGCGGGATCTTGTTGAGTGAAGGGGCCTGTTCGGGAGCTTCGGGAAAATAGACCCGCGCCCGAGGTCCGCCTTGAATCCAGAGGTTTCCGTAGCGAGGATTTCGGGAAATCATGTAGTTTCCCGGATCGAACCATTGCGCCAGTTCGAACGGGTCCTGTCCATCGGAATACGTGATGTCGGCGAGAGGACGATCGGGGTACATATCCAGAAGCATCGTCCCGAACGACCGGATCCCCGACTGGTCTAGCCAGTCGCAAAGCGCTGGCAAAGGGCGCGTATCGCAAAACGGATAGACCAGGAATTCGTCGGGATCGAGCGTCAGCGTCCAGTGCCCGTGGGCGAAGCGGAACTTCAGCCAGTTCAGCCAGTCCGTTCCGTACCGGCTCTTGCGATAGCTCTCGTCGGTGCTCCAGAGCGACACGTCGGCTTCACCGGCAAGATACTCGGCGCTGCCGTCGGTCGATCCGTTGTCGACGAAGAAGAAGTGATCGACCCCCAGCCTGCGATAATACTTCAGGAAGTATCGCAGTCTCTGGCGTTCGTTACGGATCGTCGCGAAGGCGAGTATGCTTCTGGCGCGGATCGACCCGGTGCGGTCCGCAACGGGCGACAGATCTCTGCGCTTCCGGATCGCCCGGATCTGCCATCGCCGCCGCTCCAGCCGCATTCGGTATGCAGAGATGACGCCCACGCTCTCCTGTCCACCCCAGAACCGCCGGCGCCGGGCCAACGGTCAGATCAAGCTGAAGACGCGGTCAAAATGCTTTTCCCAGGTCGGTAGCCGGAACGCCCGAAGTGCAGCGTGGCGCCGGGTCTGCTCTGCCAAGTCTTCACTGGCCAGCTCTCTGATGGCCCTGAACCATTGATACATGTCGCCGGTATCTGCGTAAACGGCCATATCACCAAGGTGGATCTCGGTGGTCCGCAACGGTGCCGCGATGGTCGGAATGCCAAGGCTTGCCGCTTCGAACGGCGGCAAGCCGTATCCTTCTACCAGGCTTGGAAACAGCAGTGCGGTCGCGCCGGCCAGTTGCCGCTTCATCTCCTTGTCGGGCAGGGCGCCCAACTCGAAGACAGTGCGCCCCATCATATCGGAGTGATCCAGACGCTCGAAGACCGCTTCGTTCCGCCAGCCGCGTGCGCCGATGATCCGAAGCTCGGGGATGCGGCTTTCATCCATCTTCCGATGCATCCGCTCCCATACATCCAGCAGGAACCCGTGGTTCTTGCGTGGCTCGATCGTGCCAAGCACGACGAAGTATGGCTTCTCGGACCGGACAACGTCGACCGGCGGAGCGCCGATGTCGACGCCGATCGGAGAGACGACGACCGGAACCCTGTGCCCGGTTCCCACCATCCGACGCTCCACGTTCTCGCGAACTTCGTCTGATGGGACCACGATATGGTTTGCGAAATTGATCACGGCTGTCAGCCGTTCAATGAACTGCGCGCGCGATGCCTCGGTCTGGTACTCGGGGTGATCCAGCGGGATCGTATCGTGGATCATCACGACCTTTGTGTGATCCGGCATTTCCATCATCGCACGGAAGGTCTGTGGATTGAGGTTCGTATGTCCGACGTTGATGTATGCAAGGCCGTTCGGCATCCGCCACATGATCTTGCGAATCGACAGCGAGGACGCCCGCGAGGATGCGATCGCCCGGATCGTCGAGGCCTGATCGGCCCCGTCCATATCTGTGCGGTCGAGGTACTCGGGCAGCCGGGGCAGCCTGTCGGGTTCGAACATGAGAAACCCGCGCGGTGTGCGGATGATGCCCCACCCACCGCGCTTTATGACTTCTTCAAGGTACGCTCGCTCAACCCGATCTATTCCGGTCGCTGCACCGCGACCGAGTCGTGAAAAGGATCTGCTGAGATCTAGTACAGGAGTTGCCAAGGACCGTGCTCGTAGTTCTTATTGTCTTCGACCAACTACTACTCGGCAACGCGCAAAAGGGGAACCGTTGCTCTGAGGTAGGCAGCGAATTCATCCTGCAACTCGGGCCGAGCCAGTGCAAAGCTTACGGTTGCCTGCAGGAAACCCGCTTTGGACCCGCAATCGAAGCGCTGACCGCTGAAGCGAAGACCGTAAACATTGCGGCCCTCGGTGATCTCATTGGCGATGGCGTCTGTCAGTTGGATTTCACCACCAGCGCCGGACCTGGCTTGACTGAGAGTGCTGAGCACGTCCGGTGTCAGAATGTACCGACCGATCACCGCAAGGTTCGAGGGTGCCTGCGCAACCGGAGGCTTCTCGACCATGCCCTTGACCGAGACCAGCCCGTTCTGTTCCTTGGCAACGTCCAGGATACCATACGACGAGGTCCTGTCGCGCTGGACTTCCATTGCCGCCACCATGCAGCCGCCGGTCTCCTGGTAGGCTTCCGTCATTTGCTGGAGGCAAGGCTTGTCCGCTGCGATGACATCGTCAGGGAGAATAACCGCGAACGGTTCGTTGCCGATCAGACGCCGTGCGCACCAGACCGCGTGGCCCAGCCCCATTGCCTTGTGCTGTCGGATATACGCGATCGCGCCCGACTCCATGTTGGTGGTCTTCAGGACTTCAAGAAGGTCGGTCTTTCCGCCTTTCTTGAGCACCGCTTCGAGCTGTGGAGCGTGATCGAAGTAATCTTCAAGCGCGCCCTTGCCGCGGGATGTTACAAAAATGAATTCCTTGATTCCGGCAGCGCGGGCTTCGTCGATCGCATATTGAATCAGCGGCCGATCAACCAGAGTCATAATTTCCTTTGGTACAGATTTGGTCGCCGGCAGAAATCTCGTTCCCAAACCGGCCACCGGAAAGATAGCCTTCGTTACTTTACGTTTCATAAATGGTCTACGCCTCTAGGTTGAGCGTGCCCGGCTGTTACCGTGACATGCCCTCAAACTTAACGTTCTTCCGGCCCGCAAGCACTTTCCTATATACCTCTCTGTTTTGCAACGCGGGCGATTTCGTCTGCGACACGACGTGCAAATCTGCACCACATCAGGCGCTTACCCGAGCCGTCGACACGCCCGAACTGGCCACCGGTGTGAAGCCAGTAACCATCGGTGTACCGGACGACATGACGCACGGCGGTCAGAGAATAGCTGAGAACCGTCACGCGTGCGTTGCCTTTCGATGTGATGTCGCGGGCCTCGCGCATGGCGCGCCTTCGGTTGACAAGCCTTGCGGCGATGACCCTGTGTCCTTCCGGCACGCGCTCAACGCGCCGAAAATCGTCCTTCTGGACCGCGATGTCGGAAAGGTCCGGAAGGCTGCACCCGGTTCCGTCACTCCATCCCTGCTCCAGGGTTCGCAGGACAATCGGGATTGCCCCTGGCTCGCAGGTTCCCCGGATCATGTGGTCAAGAAGTCGTTTCCGTTCCCGCGCCCGAAGCCGGTTTTCAATCTCGGCAAGGTCAGCTCCGGGATGCCGCCTGAGAAACACCGCGGTACTGCGCCCGATGTCGTAAAGGGACAGCGGCGCGCGATGCGCGGTGCGTCGGTCAGAGGCCGAGAAAGCATGATGAACCTCTGCCAGAGGCGCTACGGCAACCGGTAGTCCGGCGATGGAAAGCCGGAGCGAAAGATCACTGTCCTCGAGGAAGTACCGATAGGCCGGGTCGAATCCTCCGAGTTGCGCCAGCGTCTGTCGGCGCACGGCCATGTTGGTTCCGATCAGCTTCAGCGCCCGACCCTTCGCCAAGACGGGAACGAACGGCGTATCCCCCCTGTCGTCCTCCTGATGGGTTTCGGCCTCGCGGTCGATGGACGCAACGCGGGACTGAAAACCGATACCGTTCCGACCCCTGACGAAGCCGACGGACGCCACGGCACCGGTGGCCGCAAGCGCTGCCTCATGGTGTTGCAGCCACAACGGTTCCGGCACCGCATCGTCGTCGATGAAGGCGCAGGTATCGCCCGCCGCGGCCTCGATCCCGGCGTTTCGCGCCTTGCTGAGATTGGTCTCGTCAAAGGGCACCGTCCGGAACCAATCGTCCGACAAGGCCGTCAATGATGTCGGGTCTGCAACCACAACGACCTCGAAGTCGGAGTGATCCAGCTGCCGGATCGCCTGAAGGGTCCGGAGCAACTCCGCCGGACGCCCCCGACTGGCCAGAATCACACTAAAACGCATGGGCCTCCGGGCCGATGGTGTCATTCGCCAATAAGCTTTACTCCGGGCGCATACGCCAGGAAATGGGGATTGCGAAACTCGTTCTTGCCATAACGGAGTGGCTGGTGCGTCAGGCGCTCGACCACCGACCCGCCGGCGGCCCGAAGGACCGCGTGACCGGCCGCCGTGTCCCACTCCATGGTGGGTCCTAGTCGCGGATAGAAATCTGCCTCGCCCGCGGCAACGAGGCAGAACTTCAGCGACGACCCGGCACTGACGGCGTCGGCCACATTGTACCGGCCGATATAGTCGTCGGTCGCAGCGTCCCGATGGGACTTCGAGGCAACGACACGAAGCGCGTCATTGTCCGGGTGCGCCACATGCAGCGGCAGAAGTGGTCCGACCCGATCCGGATCGAACTCGCCGGTCTCTTCGTCTGCGCCACCATCGGCGCCCGTCAGGAACAGGCGTCCTTTCGCTGGCGCATAGACGACGCCCAGAACCGGAACACCGTCTTCGACCAACGCGATGTTGACGGTGAAGTCGCCGCGGCGCTGAACGAATTCCTTGGTCCCGTCCAGCGGATCGACGATCAGGAATGTCGTGGCATCGAGCCCATGAGTGGCAACCTGCTCTTCGGTGACGAGCGCAAGGTCGGGAAAGGCATCGGAGAGGCCTGCCGATATGAGCGCATCCGCGGCCTCATCGGCTTCGGTGACGGGGCTGGCGTCGCCTTTGCTGCGAACCCCCATGTCTTCCCGGCCGTAGACCTCGATGATGACCCGTCCCGCCTCGATCGACAGGCGGCGCATCGCCGAAACAAGGGCTTTTCGGTCAATCTCAGCCATTTTTCGCCCGCCTCGTCTATCCAATTCCCTTGATCGCGCTTATGATGCCCGAAAGCGGCAGTGACAAGACTCGCGGGCCAGAGGCACAGCGTCAGAACCGGGCAGGAATTGATGTTTCAATCGCAGAAAAGACAGACCCTTGCCGGGGCGGCTTTCACAGTCCTCGACCTGATCTATCACAACACGGTCCGGTCCGTACGCAAGACCCATAGGGACGCCGTTTTCGCGATCCTTCTGAACATCGTGCAGACGCTTGTCATGGTCGGGGCGATGTACCTGTTGTTCGATATCCTGGGGATGCGGGCAATGGCGATCCGGGGCGATTTTCTGCTGTACGTGATGTCGGGAATTTTCGTCTTCATGTGTCACGTCAAGTCACTCGGCGCGGTCTCAGGCGCGGAAGGCCCGGCGTCGCCGATGATGCAGCACCTGCCGATGAGCACAACGGTCTCGATCTGGTCGGCTGCCTTCAGCGCGCTTTATATCCAGATCATCTCGGTCAGCGCCATACTCCTGGGTTATCACCTGCTTTTCACGCCAATCGAGATTCAGCAGCCGGTCGGCGCCGCTGCGATGCTGCTGCTTGCCTGGTTTTCGGGGGTAGCGGTGGGAAGCATCTTCCTGGCCTTGAAGCCGTGGATGCCGACACCTGTCGGAATCGTGCAACAGACATACACCCGGCTGAACATGTTCGCCTCCGGCAAGATGTTTGTCGCCAACGCCCTGGCGGCTTCGATGGTCGCGATGTTTTCCTGGAACCCGCTGTTCCACATCATCGACCAGGGCCGCGGCTATATCTTCATCAACTACAACCCGATGAAGACCAACCTGACCTATCCGATCGCCCTATCGGTCGCCTTGCTGGTAATCGGTCTGATCGGCGAAAGCTTCACCCGCAAGCGCGTCTCGCTCAGCTGGTCGGCAGCGCGTTGATCAGGGTCCTGACACTCCTGCTGATACTAGCAGCGGGTCCGGCGTTCGCGACCCAGGATGGCTGGCCCGCGCTTTACGATGTATCGGGCGTGGCTTCGGACGACGTTCTCAACATTCGCAGCGAACCCGGCGCGGCAGGCGACGTGATCGGCACCTTGCGGCCGGACGCGAAGGATATCGAGGTTATCAGGGCGAACGATCCGCAGACCTGGGGTCTGGTCAATACTGGCGAAGGCTCGGGCTGGGTCTCGCTCGCCTTCATGGAGCGCCATCCGGGCAACTGGGACGGATCGTTTCCCGAGATCCGGCAATGCTTCGGAACCGAGCCCTTCTGGTCGCTCGCCTATGATCCTCCCGAGATCGTTTTTTCCGCACCCGACATGCCTCCGCGCGCGGGGCTGATTTCGGGTCTCTATTCATCACTTTCAAGGCGCGACAGCTTTGCCTACAGCGGTTCTTTCTTTCCGGCGGAAACGGGAGAACGCGTTGTTCAGCTTTTCGTGCAAACGGAATCTTGCAGCGATGGCATGTCGGATCGCCAATACGGGATTTCGGTACAAATGCTGTTGCGCCAGCCAACTGCGGAAGGCGACAACAGCGGAACCGGGCTTTATTCCGGCTGCTGCTCTATCCAGCCACCCGCAAGGTGATATTGATTCGCCCGCCGTCGGGCAAAAGGTCGGACGATCCGAATCGGATTCGGTCGATCCCGTGATAGGCCAGTCGGGCCGCGCCGCTCAGCACGGCAACGTCACCCGATTTCAGCCAGGTGCTTCTGGTTGACCCGCCCCGCTTCACGCCACCGACCCGGAACAGCGCCTCGTCGCCAAGCGAGATCGACACCACCGGCCAGTCGAGACTGGCTTCATCGCGATCCTGGTGCATCCCCATCCTTGCGTTCTCGCCGTAGAAGTTCACAAGACAGGAGTCGGGAAGGCGATCGACCCCCGCAACTTTCGTCCAGACCTTCAGGACCTCTTCGGGAATCTCCGGCCAGCGCCGCCCATCACTCTGGACGCTATCGTAACGGTATCCGGCGCGATCCGAGACCCAGCCCAGCGCTCCGGCGGCGCTCATGCGGACACTCATCTTCCTGCCCCCGGGTGTTTCATGGCGACGAAGTGGGGCCACCAGGACAACCTTGCGCAAGGTCTCGACCATCTGTCGCTGCGCATCCAGGCCCAGGAAGCCCCGCCGCACCAGAACACCGTTTATGTCCTCAGGACCGGCCGGCAGGAAGGGTAGAGCATTGGTCATCTGGGGAATTCCCTGATTTTTTGACTCTTTCCGGATGCCTTGACCGCTTGCAGCGCCAAAACCCGCTCCTTATATACGCCACGAAGCCGTGAACGCCCACCTGAAGGGCGGCACACTTTCCTTGGGATGGGGCGCTGGTGCCAAAACGGGCCTCCGCTCCGACAATCGCCGAAAGAGAGGATATAGAGCATGGGTAAAGTCATCGGTATCGACCTTGGGACCACGAACAGCTGCGTTGCCATCATGGATGGGTCACAGCCTCGGGTCATCGAGAACGCCGAAGGTGCGCGGACGACTCCTTCGATCGTGGCCTTCACCGACAACGAGCGTCTTGTCGGTCAGCCGGCCAAGCGTCAGGCCGTCACCAATCCCGAAAATACGGTCTTCGCCGTCAAGCGCCTGATCGGCCGCCGCGTGACCGATGCGGAAGTGACGAAGGACAAGAAGATCGTTCCCTACAA
>CAZRNL010000063.1:0-11264 GCA_964601395.1 uncultured Silicimonas sp.
GTGGTTGCGCAGAACATCAGCTGGAAGAAGAAGTCCGAACCGGTCGAAGCGTAGCCATAGTCATCAGCCGCATCCGACGTGATGCCGACGGCTTCCAGGATGGCAGGCCCGAATGCTCCGAGGTAGCCACCCGTATCGTCCGTGCCGATCGACCAGCTTCCAAGCGGATACATCAGGTTGTAGCCGATCAGATAGTAGAAGATCGAAGCCAGCGAGAAGAGGGAGATGTTCTTCGTCATCTGCATCGCCACGTTCTTCGAGCGGACAAGTCCGCCTTCCAGCATGGCAAAGCCCGCGGCCATCCAGAAAACCAGGAAGCCGCCCACGAGGAACAGCAGCGAGTTGAAGATGAAGACCGTGTCGGTCGAGGCGTTGACACCGGGTACAGGCCCGTCTTGCGCCATAGCCAGGGTCGGCAGCGCTATGGCAGCGGCGACGACCGGAAATAATTTGTTAAGCTTCATGTTTCTTGTCCCTATTCCCCGACCCGCTCAGATCGCGTCGTCGTTGGTTTCGCCGGTCCGCACACGCAATGCGCTCTCGACATCCAGAACGAAAATCTTGCCGTCGCCGATCTTGTCGGTCTTCGCCGTCGAGGCGATGGTCTCGACCACCTGCTCGGCCATGGCCGCAGGCACGACGATTTCCAGTTTGACCTTCGGAACGAAGTTCACGGCGTATTCTGCGCCGCGATAGATTTCCGTGTGTCCAGATTGCGAACCAAATCCCTTGATTTCGGTCACCATCATTCCGCGCACCCCGATCGAGGTCAGCGCTTCGCGCACCTCTTCGAGTTTGAACGGCTTGATCGCTGCAATTATGAGTTTCATAGCTCCCCTTCCGATGTCGCGGCATCCCGACATGCCGCGCTTCACGTGGAGAGAAAGACCGAATTCGAGAGTGAACGACAATGTTCGGGACGCTGGCAGCAGGGGCGTTTTCAGCCAACTTTGCACATTTTTTGCACAAAATGTGCATCATGCCTAAAAATTAATCATGTATGAAAAAGGTCAGTGACACATACGTAACCAAAGATGCTCCACATTCCGGTTCCGACGTCGTAAGGTCCGGAAAGGCAGGACAATGAGTAGATAATATGAGCGGTTCGAACAGCAAGCGACCGCCGCTTGTAGCCGACAAGCGTGCGAGCAAGCCGAAAACCACGGCAAAACAGGCGCCTTTGCGTCGGCGGAAGAAACCTGCCGCGACGCGCAGGCGCTCACGCAATCCTCTGGTCTGGCTGGTATCGGGACTCGCGCGGCTCGTATGGGGAATCGGCTGGCGCGTAACCACTCTGGTCGCGCTCGCCGTAGCGGGCGTCGTGCTCTACTATGCCGCGACCTTGCCCCCCGTGAACAATCTTCTGGACGCTCGCGCTCGGGGATCGGTCACCCTGCTCGATCGGGACGGCGCCGTCTTTGCCTGGCGCGGCGAGCAGTTCGGCGGCCAGATCACTGCGGACACCGTCTCGCCCTATCTCAAGAACGCGATCATCGCGACGGAAGACAAGCGCTTCTACGGCCACTTCGGCCTGTCGCCGCGCGGCATAGCCAGTGCGGTGCGCATCAACCTTCGCGAAGGTCGCGGCCCGCTTTCCGGCCACGGCGGTTCGACCCTGACGCAGCAGACCGCCAAGCTCCTGTGCCTCGGGACCGAGTACGATCCGGCGTCCGGCATGACAGAAGCGGAATTCGAGGCCGATTGCCGCCGCACCACGATCGTGCGGAAGATGAAGGAAGCCGTCTACGCGATGGCGATGGAATTGCGCTACTCGAAAGAAGACATCCTGACCATCTACCTGAATCGTGCCTATCTCGGCGCAGGTGCGCGCGGTTTCGAGGCAGCCGCCCAACGCTACTTCGGACGATCCGCCAACGAACTGCTGCCCGCCGAGGCCGCCATGCTGGCCGGACTGCTGGTTGCTCCGACACGGTACGCGCCGACGGCCAACCTTCAACGCAGCCAGGATCGCGGTGAAGTCATCATCGGGCTGATGGAGGACCAAGGCTACCTGACAGCCGAGGAAGCGTCCTATGCGCGACAGAATCCGGCCCAGCTTTCATCTGCCGCCGAAGCGCGCGCGGGCGGCTATTTCGCGGACTGGGTGATGGGGTCCGTCGTTCCTGACCGACCAGACGACCGAAGACGTGGTGATCAAGACAACACTGGATCCGCGAATCCAGACCGCCGCCGAAGAGGCGCTTCAGTACATCTTCGACAACAAGGTGCGCGAAGGCTCGCAAGCCCAGGCGGCCATTGTCGTGATGAGCGCCGACGGTGCGGTCCGCGGAATGGTCGGCGGCCGCAAGTTCAAGGGCATCTCGGGTCAGTTCAACCGGGCCATCCAGGCCAAGCGTCAGACCGGCTCGGCCTTCAAGCCTTTCGTCTACGCCGCGGCGCTGGATCTGGGGTATTCGCCAAACGATACGGTCGTGGACGAACCCTATTGTCTTGATGTGCCAGGCTCGGGTCGCTGGTGCCCGACAAACTACTCCAACACTTTCGTTGGTCGTGTCACGCTGACCGAGGCGCTTGCGCAATCGCTCAACATTCCGGCCGTAAAGGTCTTCGAGCGGGTCGGTCGCGAGGCGGTCGTCAACATCGCATCGGACTTCGGAATCGAAAGCGATCTGGCTGTGGGACCGGCGCTGGCACTTGGAACGTCCGAGTCGACCCTGCTTGAGATGACCGGTGCCTATGCGGGCATCCTGAACGGCGGATCTTCGGTCGAACCTTATGGCCTCGTGGAACTGACCCTCAAGGGCGACCGCGATCCACTTCTGACGCAGGAAGGCGGAATTGGAGAGCGCGTCATCACCGAAACCGCGGCGCGAGAGTTGATATTCATGATGAACCAGGTGATCGAGGTCGGAACCGGCACGCGCGCCAAGTTACCTGGACGTCCGGCGGCCGGAAAGTCCGGCACTACGCAGGCCGCGCGCGATGCGTGGTTCATCGGCTTTACCGCCGACTACGTCACCGCTGTCTGGATGGGCTACGACGACAACACGCCGCTCGTGGGCGTGACCGGCGGCGGGCTTCCCGCCGAAGTCTGGAAAGAGACGATGCTGCGCGTCCACGAAGGACTGCCGGTCCGTCCCTTGCCGATGCTCGCGCCCCAACCATCCCAACAGGTCGCGACCGAGCGCAGCCAACGCCGGGAACGCACGGGCGAAAGTGCCGTCGACCGAGTGATCCTGAACGTACTCGATCAGATCTTCGGAACGCGCTAGCGGCACATCAGAGAGATTTCTTGAAGCCCACGTGCGAGGCCACGAATCCGAGGCCCAGGTAGAAGCCATGCGACCGCTCGCGACTGGCGTTTGAGGTGAGTTGCATCAGCGTCGCGGCGCCTGCCCTTGCCCGCGCCTCGGCATCAGCGAACAGCAACGCGCCAACTCCCTGCCCCCGGAAGTCATCCGCGACCCGCACCGCTTCGATCTGCGCGCGGCGGGTCGCACCCAGGGAGAGGTTCGAAATCAGCGTGATCTGGTAGGTGGCCATGACGCGCCCGCCGGCTTCGCCCACTATCACGCTGTTTCCAGGCTCTTCGGCAATGGCGTCGAAAGCGGCCTGGTAAACTCTCAGATCGTCCCGCTCTCGCCCCCGCCCCAGCACGTCATCAGTCAGAAGTGCAACAATCGCCGGAACGTCGTCGCGGCGCGCAAGGCGAAAGCTCACTTCCACGACGCCGCCTTCAGGAATGCGCGGATCATGTCCGCGTCCTTGACGCCCGGTGCGCTTTCAACTCCCGATGACACGTCCACCTGCCGCGCCCCGGTGAGCGCAATGGCCTCGGCCACGTTTGCGGGCGTCAGACCACCGGCCAGCATCCACGGACAAGCCCAACGCCGATTCGAGATCAGCCTCCAATCGAAGGACAACCCATTGCCGCCGGGAAGCGTTGCGTTGCGAGGTGGCTTCGCGTCGATCAAGAGCTGGTCGGACACCGCCGCATAGTCGTCAATCAGGGAAAGGTCGGCAGCATCCGCAATCCCGACGGCCTTCATCACCGGCAACCCGGTCAACTTGCGCACCTGCGAAACACGAGCAGGCGTCTCGTTGCCGTGCAACTGGATCATGTCGAGCGGTACCGCTCTGCAAATCCCTTCGATCAGCTCGTCGTCCGCATCGACCGTCAGCGCAACCTTCGCCACGCCCGCAGGCACTTCGACCGCGAGGTCGCGCGCGCTCTCGATGGTCACGTTCCGGGGGGACTTGGCGAAAAACACAAAGCCTACGTAAGCCGCCCCACCCTCTACGGCGGCAGCAACCGATTCAGGCGTGGACAGCCCGCAGATCTTGACGCGAATTCCGGATGTCATCTGAAAAGTCTAGCGCCGCTCTCAGCGGCTCTCAAGCAGGGCAAGCACGTCGTCGCCCTTGGTGGGTGGCGGCGCCGTCTTTCTGAGCTCGCGCTCCAGACGCTCGCGCTCCTTTCGCTCGGCAACGGCTTCGGCGCGAAACCGATGCTCGCGCACCCATTCCCACACGAACCCAAGAAGCACGCCGACAAGCATCGCTGCCAGCAGAACGATGAAGGCCGGCATGGACACCTGCCAGGAGAAACCGAGCAATCCGGTCAATTCTTCAGGAAGAAGTCGCACCGTCAGCGGTTGACGGTTGGCCAGTGCCACGGTGATCAGCACGATCGCAATCGCGCCAAGCACAAAGTAGCGGATGTAACGCATGGACTGTCAGTCCTCTTTGCCGTTCAGCCGATCCCGGAGCAATTTGCCGGTCTTGAAGAATGGAACCGCCTTTTGATCTACTTCAACGCTTTCACCCGTCCTCGGGTTTCGTCCGACCCGCGCATCGCGCTTCTTGACGGAAAACGCTCCGAAACCACGAAGCTCGACCCGGTCGCCCTGCGCCATTGCTTCTATGATCTCATCGAAGATCGTCGAGACGATTCGTTCAACATCCCGCTGATAGAGATGGGGATTCTCATCAGCGATTTTCTGAACCAGCTCGGATCTGATCATGTGTCCCCCCGGGGAAAAGTATGATGGCAGCCGCCGTTCCGGCAGTCGTTATGACGTCGGACTATAGGGCGAAATATCGGATGACGAAACACGTTTTGCCGCACAATTTTGCGCGAATCGACAACTAATATGCTGTAATCCGTCAGGAAATGTCACGTTTGGTCATGGCTACGCTGGCAAGGCCACGCTTGCGGGCTTTGCCGCACCGCAGCTATCGGACTCGATTCGCGGCATTCGGAACGCCTTACGCGCCCAGCTTCTTGTGGACTTCCTCGAGGTCGATTTCGCCGACGGGCAACGGGTTCGAGGGATTCTCGAAGTCGTAGCGGAAAAGGTCGAAGTCGCGCTTGTAAATCTCGTAGACAAGATGCCTCGACAGATCGTCAAAGAAATCCTCGACTGGGTGAGCACGACGGGGTCCATGACCTTCGCTTTCGTTGAAGCGGGGAATCGTCGCAACATCCAGCGGCACACGCACCTCGATCCGTCCCAGGACATCGCCCATGCCCTCGTTGAATCTCTCGGTCCAGAAAATCCGGTCGTAGCGCCCGCCGTTGGCGATGAAGGTCGCGATATGACTCGACATCGACGACCAGTGGATGTCGGGGTCCATCGGCTTTCGGAACCGGATCGTATCGCGCGCAAACAGCAGAAACCGCCGGAACATCGCGATCTGGTCGAAGTCGCCCTCGATCTCGATGCCGTATTTCTGCGCCAGTTGCGGGATCAGGTTGCCGCGATAGCGCTGCCCGTTGCGCTGGACGCCGCAGATCTTGTCAAAGAAGGATGACAGGATTCGCGTGTACGGGTTGCGCACACAGGTGAACGCAAAACTCTCGTGACCCCGCACGTTGGCCTCGATCCGCTCCTTGCTTTCGTCTTGCGCCCATTTGTGCAGGCCGCTTCGCGCATCATGGATATCGCCATCGAAGAAGACCCCATGATCCGTGTAGTACATGATCTGACCGATGGTCGAGCAGGCGCATTTGGGCACGACCCGATAGACCATGCTTTCGCTCTCGGTCATCCACGTTCCGGGGAATCCCATCCGGTCACACCTTTGCATCAAGCTTCGCCGCAGGTTCGGAGCGAATTTGGCGAAAAAAGCAAATTTCCGAGGTTTCTTCAATCCTTCCACATGCGCTAAACACGGGAGTCGAGGGCATTGGGCAAGGACACGGGGGGCGGGTGGCCGAAATCGCCTATATTCTGCTGTGTCACAAGGATGTGGACGCAATCGTCGAGAAGGCCCGAAGCCTGACCGCGATGGGCGACGTCATGTCGATCCACTTCGATGCCAATGCGCCGAGGTCCGAGTTCGACCGCCTGACGGCCCTGCTTTCCGGGAACGAACGAGTCGTCTTCGCCCCTCGACGCCGCTGTGGCTGGGGCGAGTGGAGCCTTGTGGATGCGACACTGGCCGCCGTTCGCGCTGCATCCGACACCTTTCCGCGCGCGACTCATTTCTACCTTCTGTCGGGCGACTGCATGCCGATCAAGACGGCCGAGCATGCGCGCGATTTTCTCGACCGGCGGGACGCAGATTACATCGAGAGCTTCGACTTCTTTGCATCGGACTGGATCAAGACCGGATTCCGCGAGGAACGCCTGATCTACAGGCACTGGTTCAACGAGCGCACCCAGGCCCGCCGCTTCTATACCTCGTTCAATATCCAGAAGCGATTTGGCCTCAAGCGGTCCGTCCCGTCCGGGATGAGGATGATGATCGGCAGCCAGTGGTGGTGTCTCAGGCGCGAGACGATCGAAGCCGTCCTCGAGTTCATCGGGAAGCGGCCCGATGTCGTGCGCTTCTTCCGAACCACGTGGATCCCGGATGAGACCTTCTTCCAGACGCTGGTGCGTCACCTGATCCCCGAGCCACAGATCGACCCGCGCACCCTGACCTTCCTGATGTTCTCGGACTACGGACTGCCGGTGACCTTTTACAACGATCACTTCGAGATGCTGACGGGCCAGGATTTCCTGTTTGCGCGAAAGATCAGCCCCGAGGCTCAGGATCTCAAGGACCGGCTTGGTGCGCTGTACAGTGAAACCGGCGTCGAATTCCGGATTTCGAACGAGGGACAGCGCCTTTACACCTTCCTGACCGGGCGCGGCCGAGTGGGCGAACGCTTCGCCGCGCGGTTCTGGGAAAAAGAGGCGACGATAGGCCGGGAAAGAACGCTGCTCATAATGACCTGCAAGAAATGGCACGTCGCAAAGCGCCTTCTGGACCGAATCCGAAGCGTGTCCAACATGCATGCCATCGAGTATCTGTTCGACGAAGAAGCCACCCCTCTGCCTGACCTCGGCGGGATCCAGGCAACACTCTCCAAACGGACCCGTCACCGCCGCGCCCTGATGCGGATGCTGTTCGACTACTACGAAACCGACCGGATATTGATCTGTCTCGATCCCTCCAACCTGGATCTGTTCAAGGACTTTTTTGCCGACCGAAACGAAACCCGGCTTCTGGAGATCGAATGTCAGTATTCGGACGACTATCTCGTGGGTCATGCAAAGCGCGTGGGCCTCGCCGGAGAACAGACTTCGCAGGAAACCTTCCACCGACTGCTGCCCACGATCCGCAACGACGTCTACCGCGAAAGCGAGCGCATCCGAGACCAGCGGTTCCCCGAGTTCTACCGTGTCCGCGAGAAAGCGTCCGATGAGGAAAACGCGTCAGCGCTGGCCGGCTTTCTGCGGCTCGATGCCGCGAAAGCGCTCCAGATCTCCGCGACCGACCACCTGTTCACCGATTGAGGAACGATATGGCCTATCACTATGACGACCAGAATATCTTTGCCAAAATCCTGCGCGGGGAAATCCCTAACGCGACCGTGCTCGACACCGAACACACACTTGCCTTTCGCGATATCGCACCACAGGCGCCGCATCATGTGCTGGTAATTCCGAAAGGCGCCTATGTAACCGCCGATCACTTTGCGGCCGAGGCGACCGAGGCCGAGATCGTCGATTTCTGGCGCACGTTCGCCAGGATCGCGGGCGAGCTCGGCGTCGCGGCCGACGTTGGCAATGGCTACCGGCTGATCGCGAATGCGGGTCAGGATGGCGTTCAGGACGTGCCTCATTTTCACATGCACATCCTTGCCGGCAGGCGTCTTGGGCCGATGCTCATGCGTGACGACTGAAAAGGGTCTCTTGAAGACAGCCGCTACGCGACTTAGAAGACCTGCGGCAAGATACTGACGATCGGATCCCAGAGATGTCTGAAAAACCGACTCCAACCGACGCGAGTCATCCGCCCCTTGAAACCGAAATCGTCAGCACGCAGCGTGTCGTCTGCGACGGAGGCGGAGGCGCGCTTGGTCATCCCAGGGTCTGGTTGATGATCGACCCGGAAAAAGGCTGGGTCGAATGCGGTTACTGCGACAAGCGGTATGTCTATTCACCGCAATCCTGAACTATCTACAATTGGTAATTCGAACGCGCACCTGATCCAATAGTTCAACGCTTTCGAGTTTGTCCTTTTCTCAGAAACAGCAATAAGATGCATTCGTGGAGTTTTCGTCTTTCAGGGCTGAGACTCCCCCTGTCCTATTGCCTTTTGCTCAATCTCCCTGACAATCAACTCAATTTCAGGATTCGACCTGGAACCATTGGCAGCGGAGTTGCGGCATTGGGGATGGAACCACTCAAGAAACCGCAAAAGTTCGGGCTGGAGGAATTGGGACTACTCAGCGATCTGCCTTTGGAATCCTTCGATATCGTGGTGGATCTCTGTGCCGAGGCGGTTGCCGCGCAGACCGTTGCATTCACCGTGTTCGATGTTGTCGCGGGCTCGGTCGTGATCCGGTCCATCGTCGGGCACGCGTCCGTTCGCCTCGGACCTGTCGACATGCCCGCCAACGACACCCTTGCCTGGCTAGTCAGGGAAAAGTCGGCGCCGATCAGCTTCAGCAACCTTGATCTGAGATGCGACACACAGCGCTCGATGGAACGTACAAGGCTCGACGCCCGGGCTTACCTCGGTGCGCCGGTTTTCGGACCTGATGGCAACATCGTCGGGGTCCTGGCCGCGATGACCCGCGGCGAGCATCACTGGACCTTGCGGCAGAAATCGGTTGTCGGCAGCTTCGCCAGCCTGATGTCAGACCAGATCATGCTTCGGGCGGCATTGCAGACTGTAAAGCTGATTGCGAATGAGCGCGCCGCTGTCGGAAATTTCGTCGAACGCTGGAATTAGCAGGGTTCGCCGGTCAGCGGTCCTCGGCGCAGTGATTGCGGAAGGCGCGCTTGAGCAGGTCAAGCTCTGCGCGAAGCATCTCGACTTCCGCTCGAATGTCATCCGACACGGCCTCGCCCACGAAGATCGTCTCGCGCGCCAGCGCCTCGCCCGTCACGACGTCCTCGAACACGAAGGTCTGCACACCGTCGGAAATCCGTTCTGCCGGCAGTCGGACTCGCACCTGCCAGCGGCCGACGCCACGGCCTTCGTCGTGGACCTGGGTTGTCTCGGGTTCGCCCACAAGCTCGTCCCTGTGCCAGAGCCTCAGCCTTGGCTGGGTCGGGAATCGGCCGGTAAGCAGGCCTTCCCAGATGCCGCCTTCGAGGCGCATTCGGACAAGGGTGGCGTCGCTCATCTTCTCCCCTTCAGAATTCGGCGCGGGGCCGACGGGACAACGTCACGTCACCCAGCCTGATCTGGTTCATCTCGGGAGCCTCGAAAATGATGTCGACCCAGGCGCGTTCGATCCGGTCTTCCTCCAGGCGCGATCCGGATAGATCGAGATCCACATGACCGGCGCTATCGCTGGTATCGAACTGTCGGACGACCTGTTCGGTGTTCGGCCCGTGCCGCACATTCAGGCGTCCGAACACGCGCGCGGGCCTTTCGGCGACGAGCGACAAACCGATCCGAACCAGGTGGCGGCGGGACAGATCGCGCGCACCCTCTTCCGGAAGGTCGATTGCAAGGCTGACGAAACTGCCGCGAAACCGGAACACATCCAGCCGAAGCTCGAAGGGAGGAGCTGCGCCGCGGTCGGCGGTCCGGACCTGCCGGATCGCGACTTCGTTCAGGTCGCAGTCGTGGAAGAGTTTCACGCCTGTTCCAAGACCGGACCCGGAGACGACACCGGCAAGCCCTCCTGGCCGGATCGGTGCGCCGAAAAGTGCGGGACGCCAGGCCCAGTCGGTGTGCAGCGGCCTCGGGATCGTGGCAGGCGCCGTCAGGTAATTGTCCGCCGCCTGCACAACGCGTTCCAGCCGCCGGCCAAGCGCCCGGGCGCGGGCCCGCAGCGCCTCAAGCGACACAGGGTCCAGTTGCGCGGCATTCGCTGCCGCGCGGTCCCAACGCCGAAGCGCGCTTTTATCCAGAAGTCCGTCCAGTCGGCCAGGCATGCTCACACCACAGTATGTGGGGGCTATCCTAGCTTCACCTACCATATGGAGGCAACTGCGCGCAGACGCGGCAGGCACTTTTCTTGTGGACAGAATTCCAGGTATCAGCCGCCGTTGGCCGATTTGAGCCGGTCGATCTGGGCTTCGAGGGTGGCGAAACCACTCGCCTCGTCGATCGGACGTTCGCTGAGCCCCATAAGTGAGACGGTGACGAAACGCCCGTCCAGACCGAAGAGGGCGCGCCAGTATTCGAAGGCTGCGCCCGGGACGTTGGGTTTGCTGCTGTCCGACACATGGATCAGCAGCAGCTCTCCGTTGCGGCGGGTTTCAAGGATTTGTACCGAGGCCGCACTTCCGTCCCGCGCCAAGGCGGATCTTCCGGCTTCCGATCCCACGAAGCTTTCCAGCAAATCCGGCGGCGGTACAGCGCCCGGCTCGTTCTCCACCGAAACGGTCACCACGCCAGGCACGTCGGGGCTTGGCGCAAAGGCGTTCCCGGCAATGGCAGCACAACTTCCCAGAACCACAACCGACGTTTCCCCGTCGGTGCGGGTGGTGCGCGTATCAACGCACCAGCCGCGCGGTCCCAGCACGACAAGGCCGTCGGGCAGTTCTATACCCTCTGGCGCCGAACGGGTGACGTTGAAGCCGCCCATCCCCGCCAATCCTCCATCACAGGCGGCCAGCCCGAAGGCAGCCGCCGCGAGGAACAGCCTAGAGGTCCATGTAGACATGTGCCTCTTCCTTGGCGCCCGGATGCGTCACGGCGCCAAGACGTGTCGAACCGACAAGCTGGGCATACTTCCAGAGCGCGCCGGACGTATAGATCGTCGGACGCGGGACATATTCGCGCGCAGCCAGTTCTTCGTCCGTGAGATTCACCGAGATCTCGCCCTTGATCGCGTCGATGGTGAT
>CAZRNL010000063.1:11274-11522 GCA_964601395.1 uncultured Silicimonas sp.
CCTTCGGCATCGGTGATGATGTCGCCGTCACGCAGTTTGCCGATAGGACCACCGCGCGCGCTTTCAGGACCTACGTGACCCACGCAAAAGCCGCGCGTCGCGCCCGAGAAGCGGCCATCCGTGATCAGCGCGACCTTCTTGCCCATTCCCTGGCCCGACAGGGCGGCGGTGGTGGACAGCATCTCGCGCATGCCCGGACCGCTTGCCGGACCTTCGTTGCGGATGACCAGCACCTCGCCTTCCTTGTA
>CAZRNL010000064.1:0-11338 GCA_964601395.1 uncultured Silicimonas sp.
GACCAGCTTCTCCTCGCCCAGAAGCACGACCTTGAAGCCCCGCGCCAGCGTCCAGAACAGCTCCAGCACCGAGATGTCGAACGACAGCGACGTGACCGACAGCCAGACGCCGCCCGCCTCATGATCGATGCGGTCGTCCATCCCCGTAAAGAAGTTCAGCGCATTCCGATGCTCGATCATCACGCCCTTTGGCGTGCCGGTCGAACCCGATGTGTAGATCAGGTAGGTCAGATCCGCCGATGTCACGCCGGTCTCCGGGTTCGTCTCAGGAGCCGCGGCGGTACGCGGATCGGCGTCGGCCAGCAGCCGCGCGACACCGGAAGGCTCGAGTGCGCCGTTGAGTGCCGTTTCCGAGACGATCACGCGTGCCGTGCTGTCCTCGGCGTAGAACGCGATCCGATCCGCCGGGTATCCGGGGTCAAGCGGCACATATGCGCCTCCAGCCTTCAGGATCGCCAACGCCGCCACGACCAGCCCTTCGGTCCGCAGCATGTGCAGGCCCACGGGCTGACCCGGCGCAACTCCCATTTCGATCAGGACATGCGCCAGCCGGTTGGCCCGTGCGTTCAGGTCGGCATAGCTCAGGGCGCGGTCCTCGAAGACCAGCGCCGTCGCCTCGGGAGTTTTCGCGACCTGCGCCTCGAAGGCCTGATGAATACAGAGATCGGCGGGATACTCGGTTGAGGTCGCGTTGAACTCGCCGATCACGAGGTCGCGCTCGCTGTCCGGCAGAACCGGCAGAGCGCGCACCTCTGTTGTGGCAGCCGTGCTGGACAGGGCCGCGAGCAAATGCAGGGTTCGCGCCGCGATCAGGCGCGCTTCCGTCTCCGAGATCAGGGAGGTGTCGGCCTCGAGCCGCGCCTTGTCTGCTCCGGTAACCAGCGTCAACGCAGCCCCCGGCAAAGCGCCCGTGGACGAAATGGCAGCCAGCGGAGCCGCGCGACCGGAAAGGTCTGCGATGCGCGCCATCAGGTCTGCCGCGAAAGGTGCCTTCGCTCTTGCGGCTTCCATATCCGACAGGAAACGCAAGCGCGCGCCGCCCCAGTCGGCATCGGGATTGAAACGGATCGGCGCCCAGCCGGAAATCACCGGCGACGCCTCGACGTCGAGCGCCAACGCCAGATCGACCGCTTCAAAATCCGCAGCCGCCGAAGTTACGGCACCGAAGGCTACAGCCAGCATTTCCAAGTCTTTGCCCGCAGGCAGGTCGACGGACAGGGTTGCCGCCCCGGCCTTCGGTTCGGGGCGCATCGCCCAGGCTGCAGGCCGATAGTCCGCGAAGCGCTTGCGCCAGAACTGCTCGTGCTTTGCCGCCGCCGCGACTGCCGCATCCAGCGCCGCGATCTCCTGCTCGGAAGGGGACGCGAGCGTCTCGCCCACGACGGCGGCTGCGTCGGCGGAAAGAGGATTGCCAAGCGTGTCGGTCAGGCCCGACAAGCGCAAAGCCCCATCCGATAGCGCAACCGAAACACCTTCGCCATCGACCTCCAGAACCTGCCCCGGCATGCCCTGCCCCGGCACGGATTCCGCCTTGCGAACAAGAACCGGCCCGCTCCGGCCCAGGAAGAACGGAGATGCGACAGGGTTGGCGTACCCGCCGTGATCGAATGCCCGCACCAGACGCGACACAAAGGCGACCGTGCCGCCGAAATTCAGCCGCCCCGCAGCGCGCGGACGGTGCTTCAACCCAAAGTAGCTACGCTGCGACATATCCTGCGCAACCCGACCCGAGAGACCGCCCGCGACGGCGTCCAGCACATCCTCGAAGCTGTCAATTCCGGCGGCAAAACACTTGGCGTTCAGGGTGAAGGCGGTATCGGAGGATGAAATCTCGACCCGGCGCGACACGACGATGTCGCCGGTATCGACCCCGGCTTCGATCAAGTGCCATGTGATGCCGTGCGTCGTCTCGCCATTCAGGATCGCCCAGACCGGGGCGTTCAAACCCGCGTAACGCGGCAGCGGACCGTCGTGGAAGTTGATGGCGCCCGAGTGGGCGCGGCGAAGCACCTCGGCGGGGATCATGTCGAGGTTGGCGATCGAGAAGATCCAGTCGACCATCTCGTCACTGGAACTGCTGGCGAGGCCAGATACGCCGTCGAGAACGTCAATGCCCGCGTTGCCCGCCCATTCCGCCACATCCGTGTTTCGCGTGGCGACCGCCGCGATGCGGTGCCCGGCCTCCAGAAGCCGCTTGCCGCATTCCAGCGTCAGAAACTCGTTGCCGATGAGAAGACAGGAAAAAGCAGTCACTGGTCACTTCCTCGTTCTAGATTTTCGGCCCTCGGCAAACCGGACCCGGTTCATTTCTCTCTGTGCCAAGAAAGCCCAAAGCAGATCGCGACACCGGCTTGTCCCGGACGGCATTGATGTCCGGCGCCACGCCGTGGCCCATTATTGCGCTGCTCGCAACCGCGGTTGCCCGGACGGCTTGGCGGCAACGTCAGCCCGTTCGAGCACATCGCGCATGCGTGATGCCAAGACGCGCACGTTGGGCTCCAATACCATCGAATCGTGGTCGCCGGGAACCTCGATCACCTGAACGTGCGGAACGTGCTGATCCCATTCGTTGCTTGGATGGACATACTCGCGTCCCGAACTCACAAAGCGTCCTGGCGCCACTTCCCAACGCTGCGAGAGCGGCGGCCGAAGCAGCGTCATCGGACCGTTCCAGGGGGCGACCTCGTATTTTCCGATCGCCTCGTAAAAGGCCAGCATGATGGCGGTATTGTGGAATTCGGTCGGGTCCGTCTCGATGTCGAGCGCCTGGCGTTTCTTGAACTCCCAGCTCAGTCGCCGCGCGGCCCAGCGGACCGGGTAGAGGAAGCCTTCCTCGCGGAATCGAAGAACCTGAAGCGCAAGCCTGTCCTGACGGGACAGGGCCCGACGCCTCGGCAGAGGCGTGTCGAGCAGCACGAGTGCAGACACGTCCTCGCCCGCCTCGCGCAACTGGCGCGCCATCTCGTAGGCGGTGATCCCGCCGCCAGAGAATCCGCCGATCATGTAGGGTCCGTAGGGCTGGATCTGGCGAAGTTCGGCGATGTAATCGCGCGCCGCGTCGACCAGGCTGCTATGCGGTTCATCGCCGCCATACAGCCCGCGCGCCTGAAGCCCGTAGAAGGGTCTGTCCGCGCCGATCAGGTGCGCCAGGTGGCGCAGGTTCAACACGTTGCCGAACATGCCCGCGACCATGAAGAACGGCGTCTTCACGCTTGGCTGGTTCGTGTGCATCGGAACGATGTGCAGGAACCGGGCGCGCGATGCAGGTGCCTCGGCCGTCTCCACCGGCGCTTCGATATTGCCCACCTTCTCGGCAATCAGCATCGCGCATTTGCGGATCGTCGGCGCTTCGAACAGGATCGAAATCGGGAAGTCCACAGCGAAGGCCGACTTTACCTTGGCGAAAAGCCGGACGGCGATCAGGCTGTGACCGCCAAGATCGAAGAAATTGTCCTCGACCCCGATTTTTCCGATCCCCAGAAGATCCGACCAGAAGCCGGCAAGCCTGCGCTCGATCTCGGTCTCAGGCTCGATGAAATCGCTGTCGAGGTCGGGACGCTCGAACCCGGCATCGGTCGAGGGACGCGCCATCGCGTCGTTCTCGACCTGCGCGATCATGCCCTGAAGATCGAGCGAGGAAATCAGCACTTGCGGCAGCTCCGAGCCCATCGCCCGGAAGAACATGTCCGCGCCATCCTGAGGCTGGATGCCCTGCTCGACGATGTGGCGCAGTCTTTCTTCCGCAGGCGACAGCGCGCGCCCGGCATCCTCGGACTTGCGGGTCACATCCTTCGCAAACGCGATCCCCTGGGTCAGGCGATGCACGGTGAAGCCCTCGACCTCGACGCAGACGGTGCCGTCAGGTGCCGCGATCGTCACGTCGAACTGCGCCGTCTCGCCCGTGGCCCTGTTTTCCGCCGCGTTGCGAATCCAGCTGACCGCAACCGCTGGCAGGTCGGAATAGACCCGCACCTTGCCATAGGACAGGGGAACCCAGAACTGGTCTTGCGTGTAGCCTTCGACCAGCGGCAGACCGAAGCCGGTCGCCAGGTCCATCATGCCCGGATGAACGCGGTAGCCTTCGTCGTGAGTCGTCAGCCGCAGCTCTGCCAGGGCTTCGTCCGCACCGAAGCGGGTCCGGGTCATCACCTGCCAGCGAGGTCCAAGGTTCAGATGGCGGGATTGCGGTGTCTCCAGCGACGCTCCCGGCTCTGCGTCTACCACCACGCCGCAGCGGGCGGCTATTGCTTCGAGGTCGATGCGGCCCGGCTTCGCGTCCGCAAGGACATGCAGTTCAGCCTCGGCGTGAAGATCGAACGTCTCGCCGTCGATGCCGGATTCGATGCTCAGATCGTAGCCGTTGTCTGTGACGGGCATTCCCACACGGACCGAGATGCGGTGATCGTCCGGCGTCCGGAGAGGCGTGAGGAAGGTCAGTCCGCGAAGCTCGAAAGCGCCGGTCTCGCCCTTTGCGGCAAGAGCTTCGGCCGCCAGCTCTATATAGCCGGTGCCGGGGAGAAGTGCATCGCCGTTGCTGGTCCGGTGCTCGTCCAGAATCCAGTGCTCCGACGTCGACCAGTCCGCAAGGTACCGGACGTTGCCGAAATGGTCCACGACCTCGAGATCGAGAAGCGGCTGGGACAGCTCGCGCCCTGCGGGCAGATCGGTCTCGCTGACACCGTCAAGAGCGTCCACCGCCATGCCGACCTCGGCCCATGGGCCCCAGTCGATCACCTTGACAGCCGTTGCTCCGCCCGCCTTAGCCTTGGAGAAGGCGTTCAGGTACTCGTTGGCGGCGACATAATCGACCTGTCCGGCAGGGGCCGTCGCCGTCGATGACGACGAGAAGAGAGCCATCCAGTCGACCTGTCCGTCCTCGAACACCTTGGACAGGACCTGCGTGCCATAGACCTTGGGCGTCAGGACATCGTCGATCTCCATCGGATCCTTGCCCAGGATCGGTGCGTCGTGAATGACACCCGCGGCATGGATCACTCCGGTGATCCGCCCCATGCGACCGGTGATGTCCTCGACCGCCGTAAGTGTTTCTTCCAGATTCGACACATCGGCGGCGAAAACCTCGATCGCGCGCCCTGCCTGGTCAAGCGCCATCAGACGCGACAGACGGCGCGCCAGACGGTCGCTTGGCGGCGCAATGCGCACGATCCGCTCCCAGGTGTCGCGCGGAGGCAATGGCTTGCGCGTGAGGATCGCGACCTTCGCGCCCCGCTCGTGGACAAGCCGTTCGGCCAGCGTCATGCCGATGCCGCCCAGACCGCCCGTCAGAAGCACGACATCGCCGGAATTGACCTTGAACGAAGCGGCCTCAGGCAATTCGGCGGGCCGCCAGATCTGCTGGTAGCGTCGGTCTCCGCGGATCGCGGCGATGTTGTTCGACGGCTTCGCCAGAAGTTCCTCGATCAGCTGGTTCATGGCGGGATGACCGCGACGACCCTCGTTCTGCGCGATATCCACCATGGAGCAAGTGATGCCCGGAAACTCGCGCGGGATGACGCGCGCAGGGCCAGCGACGGTTGCCTTCTCGGGATAGCGCAACGGCTCGCCCGCGACCTTCGCGGCCCCCGAGGTTACAACGGTGACGTGCAGATCGCCCCCGTCTCCTTCGGCCCAGGCGCGGGCAAAATAGAACAGCGACCAGAAGCCCTGTTCCTGCAATCGGTGGAAGAACGAAGACCCCGGACGCGCCGTTTCCTTGCCGGTCACAAGCCAGAGATGCGCCAGTCGCGTGGGCATCCGGCCGCGTTCCGAAAGGTCGCGCACGAGGTTGCTGAAGGAATCCTGACCGCGCTCGACCGCGAGGATGTAGGTGTCTTCTCCGACGCGGGCAAAGGCGTCGCCCGGACGGACAGATGTCACAGTATGACCGGCCCCGCGCAGCTTTCCGACGAGGTCGGCACCAATCCCGGTATCGTCCTCGAAGATCAGCCAGTTCTCCGGCGCTCCGGCCGACAGCGTTTCCAGCGCATCCGGTTCGCACTCGGCGTAGGCAGGCTTCCAGACGGGCTTCCACGCCCACTGATCGCGGTTCTCGATCCGCTTCAGCCAGACATCTTCGGTCGCGTCGCCCGCCGCCGCCGGCTCGATGAAATAGCGTTTGTGCTGGAACGGATAGGTCGGCAGAGGCAGACGGTAGCGCACCGCGCCAGACCAGATCTGACCCCAGTCGAAGTTGCCTCCCGCAGCCCAGACCCGACCCAACATTCCCAGGAAATGCACGTCGTCCGCCACCGGGTCGTCAGGATGACGCAGGGATCCGATCACCTGGTTCGCCGTCACCGTGCCATGCTGACCCGCAAGCGAGGCAAGCGCCACGCCGGGTCCGACTTCGATATAGATGCGGTTGGGTCGGGCAGACAATGTTGTCAGACCGTCGCGGAACCGGATGGTGTTGCGCAGGTGCGCGACCCAATAGGCCGGGTCGGTCGCTTCGTCGTCGGTGATCCAGTCGCCGGTCCTGTTGGATACGAACGGGATCGCAGGGGACTTCAGATCCAGCGTCTTCAGGAAGTCACCGAACGCGCCGAGGATCGGCTCCAGCAAGCGGCTGTGCGCGGCGATGTCGATCTGGATACGCCGGCTATCGATCCCTTCGGCCAGAAGGTCTGCGGCAAGCCGGTCGAGGTCGGCCGTCGTTCCGCTGACAACGCACAGGCCCGGCGCGTTGACGGAGGCAATATCCATTTTGTCGCCGATCCGCTTCAGAAGATCCTCTTCGGACAAGGGCACCGACAGCATTCCGCCCTTCTCGACGGTTTCGAACAATTGCCCGCGCAGCAGTACAAGACTGATGCAGTCCTCGAAGCTCATCACTCCGGCGACGCAGGCGGCGGTGTTCTCGCCCATCGAATGCCCGATCAGAGCGGCAGGCGTGACGCCCCAGCTCATCCAGAGCTGCGCCAGCGCGTACTCGACGATCATGATCAGCGGCAATTGCACCGAAGGCGCCTGAAGCCGGGCGTTCGCCGCGACTTCACCGCCGGCTTCCGGCAACCATACCGCACGGATATCGAAGTCGAGCTTGGGCTGCAGGATCTCCAGCCCCTGGTCCATCCACTCGCGAAAGACCGGCTCGGTTTCGTAGAGATCGCGCGCCATGCCTGCGTATTGCGCGCCGCCTCCGGGGAACATGAAGACGACGTCGGGATCGTCACCGACCCTGATGTGGGTGAAGACCCGGCGCGGATGCCCTTCGCGCAGAAGCCGTGCGGCCTCGGCAGTCGTTTCGGCTACGACGACCCGGCGACGGTCAAAGGCGTGACGGCCTTCCTTCAGCGTGAATGCGATGTCCGCCAGGTTCTGATCCGCGCCCGGACCCTCGAGGTGGGCCGCCATGCGCTCGGAGGCGGCATCGAGCGCGCCCTTGGTGCGGGCCGACAGCGTCAGAAGCTGGAAAGGCCAGTCGCTTTCTTCGGAATCTCCGCGCAGAGGGGCCTCCTGCAGAACCGCATGCGCGTTCGTGCCGCCGACGCCCAGCGAGTTCACGCCCGCCCGGCGCGGTCGGTCGCCACGCGGCCAGGGCGTCAGTTCGGCGTTGACGCGGAACGGAGAGCCCTCAAACTCGATTGCCGGATTCGGAGCCTCGAAGTTCAGCGTTGCGGGAATTTCCTCGTTGTGAAGCGCCAGCGTGGCCTTCACGAACGATGCCACGCCCGCCGCCGTGTCGAGGTGTCCTATGTTGGTCTTGACCGACCCGATCCGGCAGAAGTCCACTTCGTCCGTGCTGCGCCGGAACGCGTCCGTCAGTGCTGCCACCTCGATCGGATCGCCCAGATAGGTGCCCGTGCCGTGACACTCGACGTATCCCACCGTTCCCGCGTCGATCCCGGCCGCGGCCTGAGCCCGCGAAATCGCTTCGGCCTGCCCCTCGACCGAGGGGGCGAGGTAGCTTGCCTTCATCGCGCCGTCGTTGTTGACTGCCGACCCTTTGAGAACCGCCCAGATGTGATCGCCGTCTGCCAGAGCATCCTCAAGGCGGCGCAGCACTACGACGCCCGCACCTGATCCGAAAACCGTCCCTTCCGCCTTGTGGTCGAAGGCGCGGCAGGTGCCGTCGGGTGACAGGATCTCATCCTTCTTGAAGGTGTAGCCCTGCCCCTGAGGCAACTCGATCGTAACGCCGCCCGCCAGCGCCATGTCGCAGTCGCCGCTGGTCAACGCCTGCGCGGCGTAGTGGATCGCGACCAGCGAGGTCGAACAGGCGGTCTGCAACCCGATCGACGGGCCCTTCAGGTCGAAGATATGGCTGACCCGTGTCGACAGGAAATCCTTGTCGTTGCCGGTATGCCGCAACAGGAACATGCCGGTATCCGCAACCATGTCGCGGTTCGAGCAGACGTTGAAATAGAAATAGCTGCCCATGCCGCATCCGGCATAAACGCCGACATTGCCGCCGACGCTCGACGGCGGATGGCCGGCGTGCTCCATCGCCTCCCAGGCCGCTTCCAGGAACTGGCGGTGCTGCGGGTCCATGACCGCCGCTTCCTTCGGCGACAGTCCGAAGAATTCGGCGTCGAAATCGGCGAACCCGTCGAGCGGAGCGGCGAAAGGCACGTAATCCGGACGGCCATAACGGCTTTCAGGCACGCCTGAAGACGCCAGATCCTCATCGCTGATCCGACGTATCGAAGACAGGCCTCCCCGGAGGTTTCGCCAGTACGTCCCGACATCGACCGCGCCCGGCAGTCGGACGGCCATACCGACAATCGCAATGTCCAACCTTTGCCCTTTGGGTTGCGCGCCTGTAGTCATCCCCATATTCACCACTCAAACATCCTAAACAACATGAGCGAGTTACGGTGCCGACCGCCTCACCCTCTAAATTCGTACGTCGCCCGGTAACTGCACAAAGGTATCGTTTGAAGGCCTGTTGCTTCAAGTCTTGTCTCAAAAACCGAGGAAATTGTTTCACGATTATAGACCAATGGGATCGCACCAATTTATTGTTTCTACTCAACGGCTCGGGTGGAAGCTCCGACGATCTCCCGCCCGTGTGTCTTCGACGTTCCTTTCACGGCAAACGCGTCATTTTGACGGCCCTTCAACGCAAACATGAAGAACGGCACGATTTTCGCCACAATTCCGGCAGTCGGCGAATCGCCGCCGGAGCCGGAAGCGCTTGACTCCCGCGCGCCCCAGAACGTCCAACCTTGCCGGTAGCAGGGTGTTCACAGAACGTGCGTGGCCGACGGACCTTTGGCTGATATTGTTGCACAAAACTGGGGTGAAATGGTATAGCAAACAGCCGCGGAGTCGGAGATGTCGCATCATGGCCAAACTTGTCTTCGGAATGAACCTGTTGCTGGACGGGTTCGTCGATCACGAGCGTTTTGCGCCTGATCCCGCGTTGTTTCGCCACTGGATCGAGTATGTGCGGGGTCTGACGGGCAGTCTCTACGGCCGCCGCTTGTACGAGGTCATGCGCTACTGGGACGAAGACGATCCCGGATGGACCGCAGAAGAGCGCGATTTCGCGGCGGCATGGCGAGGTCAGCCTAAGTGGGTCGTGTCTCGCTCGCTGACGTCGGTCGGTCCCAACGCCACGCTCGTTTCCGACGACATCGAAGCGACGGTACGCAAGTTGAAGGCCGAACTTGTCGGCGAAATCGAAGTAGGCGGACCGGAGCTGGCGCAAAGCCTGGCCGATCTAGGTCTGATCGATGAGTACCAGCTGTACTTTCACCCCGTCGTGCTTGGTCGCGGCAAGCCGTTCTTCGCCGGTGCCCTTCCCCAACTCCGCCTGATGGCGAACGACCGGATCGGCGCGAATGCGATCAGGTTGACCTACGTCCCAGCGTAGCCCGGCACCTCGCGCGCCATACCAGACCGAAGGCCGGGCAGGACTTCGCGCCGGATCCGTTCAGTTCAGTCCGAGGGCGGTTGCGATTTGGCCATGCCAAGGCCGGTACTCTTCGCGTGCCAGATGGATTCCGTCATAGGTGAGCGCCCGAGGGTGCGGCGCCCAGATCAGGCTTCGCTCGCGCGCAACCCGTTCCAGCAGGTCGTTCATCCCCGCGACGTCCGCCTCGGGATAGAGAGGTACGGAAGGCACCCCCAGTACCATCACTGGAACGGCCGGGTAACGACGCTGCACCGTCTCCAGGACCGAGACGATGGAATGTTCGAACGAGGCCAGATCGACGCTCGTGCCGGCACCGGACGCGCGCAGAATCTCCACTGTTCCAAAACCTACCACGACCAGGCCAGGCGCGGTCTCAGGCAGTTGAGCGGCGTCCAGATCGGCGGCAACCATGCCCTGCCTTCCGCAATTCACTGGTGCAGTGCCTGCTATGTTCCAATCATGATCGAAGACCAGACTGTTCCCGAGATAAAGCACGACGGGCCCGTCGGCCTCCTGGAAAGCGTGCGCCGGCAAGCTCGGGCGACACGCCAGCGGACGCACGACCGGCTCATCGCGCAATCGCTCCAGCGTCCATGCCGCCGCCAGGGCCACCAAGCCGCCCGCCAGAAAGGTGGCCGCGAATGGCAGAATGAATTCTGAACGCTTCATGCAACCGAACTTCCCCAAGCGCCGTCAGGACAGCAATGCCCGAGGCAAGAATGTCGGAAACCGGATCGAAGGACCAGCAATTGCACCGGACCCGCCCGGCAGTTTGACGTCTGCGGGATTACACTAATCGACCTGGCTGACGACGCCGTTTCATGGCCAAGAGTCCCAGAGCACTCAGGAGAACCAGACCGCTTGCGGGCAGTGGAACCACTGTCCAAGTGCCGGGGCCACTCAGTGAACGTGCGGAAACGGTCTCTGACGTGAGGCAAACAAATGAACAGAAGGCGACGTCTGGATCAAAATATACATA
The DNA here is from genome assembly GCA_964601395.1 of uncultured Silicimonas sp. Lineage (GTDB taxonomy): Bacteria > Pseudomonadota > Alphaproteobacteria > Rhodobacterales > Rhodobacteraceae > JAVJUV01. Next base: position 10,839 of record CAZRNL010000064.1, read on the forward strand.
CTCATATGTGTTGAGAGATATCTAGTCCTTCAAGACACCAAAAACGGCACGGAACACTATGTTCCGATATCCTCAGCCACCAAGTGGATACTAGGGATGCAAGAGAAGGTTGCCGATGGGAGCCCTTGGGTTTTTCCATCTCGGCATGAGCGGGAGAAACACATGACAGAACCAAAGTCCCAGCTTAGAGCCATTCGAACGATGGTTGGATTTAACTTCACTTTCCACGACCTCCGCAGAACATTTGCCACTCATGCCGACATCCACGGGGTACCATTCGAATTGATCCAACGGGCTCTTAACCACTCATCCGGCTCCGTAACCGCGGGATACATCGTTACCCAAATCGAAACCTTGCGCCCGGTGTTCGACAAGATCAGTGACGCTTACGGAAAGTACTACGACCCCGACCCAAGTCCGTGCTAGGCGGATTTGCCACAAATCTAAATGTTCTGGAGATCCTCCCACTCAAAAAGTGGAATGTGCGTTAGAGCCGTCCT
>CAZRNL010000065.1:0-2460 GCA_964601395.1 uncultured Silicimonas sp.
ACTTCATCGGCAATTCCGGAGCAAAGCTGGTGCTTGCGACCGGGGCATCCGAGAGCGCCCTTGCACGGATCGCGGCTTCGCATGGTGCCATCCTGATGACTCTCGATCCGGATGGGTTGGGCAGCTTTGCCGATCTTGCGGCGGAGCAACCCCGCGCCTTCGATACGGCGGACCGCAGCGGCGATGATCTGGCGGCGCTTCTCTATACTTCCGGCACGACCGGGCGCTCGAAGGGCGCGATGTTGACCCAGGACAACCTTCTGTCCAATGCCCTGACGCTGGCGGAATGCTGGCGTTTCACGAACCAGGACGTTCTTTTGCACGCGCTTCCGATTTTCCACACCCATGGCCTCTTTGTCGCGACCAACATCGCGCTTGTCTCGGGTGGGTCGATGCTGTTCCTGCCGAAGTTCGATCCGGCCGAGGTGATAGCACTTCTGCCGAAGGCGACGACGATGATGGGAGTGCCCACATTCTACACGCGCCTGCTGGACGATCCGCGGCTGGACGCGGACCTTACACGGGACATGAGGTTGTTCGTCTCCGGCTCGGCTCCGCTGCTGGCCGAAACTCATGTCCGGTTCGAGCAACGAACCGGACACCGCATCCTCGAACGCTACGGCATGACCGAGACCAACATGAACACCTCGAACCCTTACGACGGCGAGAGACGCGCCGGAACGGTTGGTTTCCCGCTTCCTGGCATCGAACTGGAGATCACGGACCTCGGGTCCGGCGACAGGTTGCCTCGGGGTCAGATCGGACAGATCGAGGTTCGTGGCCCGAACGTATTCCGAGGCTACTGGCAGATGCCCGAGAAGACCGCCGAAGACCTCCGCGCCGACGGGTTCTTCATCACCGGCGACCTCGGGCTTATCGACGAGGAAGGCTATGTGCGGATCGTCGGACGCAACAAGGATCTGATCATTTCGGGCGGGTACAATATCTACCCGAAAGAGATCGAACTCATCCTCGACGAACAGCCCGGCGTCCTTGAAAGCGCCGTCATCGGTGTTCCGCATCCAGATTTTGGCGAAAGCGTCGTTGCCATTCTCGTGCCGAAGCCTGGACAGACGCCGTCCATCGAAGTTATCGAAGCGGCCCTTGGCGCGTCGCTGGCGCGTTTCAAGCAGCCGAAGCGGCTTGTCGTCCTTGACGAATTGCCGCGCAACACGATGGGCAAGGTGCAGAAGAATATCTTGCGTGACAGGTTCGCGAATATCTTCTCCGGGACCGGTGGGTGAACCAACTCGCGCCGGGTATCCCTGGTCAGATGCCCAATGTCGGTCCGTAAAGCCAGACCAGCCAGACACCGCCCGCCAGTCCGACAGCGAGAGAGGTAGCGTGGGGCGTCCCGGCGCGGTCTGACAGTTTGCACCAGCCCCGGTGCAGAAGCGCCAGGGAAATGCTCAGGAAGATCGCCGACGGCAACGCGGCAACTCCCAGGATCGCACCGGCAGGTAGAAGCAGGATCGTGGGCGCACCCCGCACCTTGTCGAGAATCCCCAGCGCTGCACAGCTTGCGCCGATCAGCGCGCCAAGCAGATGCATTCCGAACGGTCCGGTCTGGCCGGTCGCCGACCAGAACAGGCCAAGCCCGGTGAGGATCATCGACAGGGCAAAGGCAGCGCGCCGGTCCGGGGCGGACAAGAGCGCGATACCCTGGACAAGCCAGGCCACGATCAGAGTCGGAAGCCAAAGTCGTTCCGGTGCCGCCAGAAGTCCCCAGATCGCAAGTACAACGGCAGTCAGCTCGGCGCTCAGCAGGCCGGGACTGATCGTTGCGCCACAGCATCGGGCACGTCCGCCGGAGGAAATCCAGGAGACGAGCGGTATAACATCCCATGAGGAAAGCGGCTTTCCGCAGCAATCGCACCGCGACCCGGCACCAATCACCGAAGTCCCTTCGGCGGCACGATCGGCCCAGAACTTCAGGAAGGCGCCCGTCGCCGGCGATACCGCGACAAGGCCCATGGCCGCACCGAAAATGGCAGTCTCCGCAAGAGCCAAGCTTGTCCACATCCCCTGGTCTTGCCCCCGGAGTTCAGTCTCGCAACCACGCACAGCGTCGGTCAAGCGCGGTCCGGTCGCTGTGCCGCGCTTCCTCACGGCGTTGCGAAAAAGACCCGCCTTTGTGGCGGACGGGCGGCCAAACTGTGGAAACTGGCAAGACATTCGGCACAATCCGGCCAAATGATGCCTTTCGACTCAGGCGTCGGTCGCCGCTTTGCGGATGGCCCGGATGTTCTCGCCGTAGGGGGCGGGGTTGGCGACGGACCCGCCCTTGAAGACCGCCGACCCCGCGACCAGCACGTCCGCTCCAGCGGCGGCGACGAGGGGAGCGGTGACCGGATCGACGCCGCCGTCGATCTCGATGTGGATAGGGCGGTCGCCGATCAATGCCCGAAGGCGTCTTATCTTGGCGGTCATGTCGATGAACTTCTGCCCGCCGAAACCCGG
>CAZRNL010000065.1:2470-11227 GCA_964601395.1 uncultured Silicimonas sp.
GTTCACAGTCATAACGCAAATCAGGTCCAAGCCGTCCAGCAGCTCGGCCGCTGCGTCGGCAGGTGTGCCGGGGTTGAGCGCCAGCCCCGCCTTCATTCCCGCCCCGCGGATCGCCTGCAAGGTCCGGTGGATATGCGGCCCCGCTTCGAAATGAGCGGTAAGGATATCACTGCCCGCATTGGCGAAGGCCTCGATGTAGGGATCGACGGGCGCAATCATCAGGTGCACGTCCATCACACCCTTGATATGCGGGCGGATCGCTGCGGCCATGGCCGGTCCGAAGGTGATATTCGGAACGAAATGCCCGTCCATCACGTCGACATGAATCCAGTCCGCGCCCTGTTCCTCGGCGGCGCGGCACTCGGCTCCGAAGTTGGCGAAATCCGCTGCCAGAATGGATGGCGCGATCTTGATTGAACGGTCGAATGACATCGCTTTCCCCGTTTTTGGCGGTCGCTCCCTGTTAGCGTCTCGGTTTGCGAAGAGCCAGAGTCGATTGGGGGTTTTCCGTTGAAACAGAGGTGCTAGGTAGCGTCCGATGAATGACGCCGATCTTACCCTCGCACTCGAGACCCGGACCAGACTGCCCGAAGCGCTTCGCGTTCTTCTGGACGAGTATCCACGAGAGGCCTGGGAAGCCGATCCGAACTTCAGCGCCCTTATACGCTTCTGGCTGGAGCGGCATCTGATGTTTCGCCGTCTGGTCGACGTGATGCAGAACGAGGCGGAGCAGACTTTGGACAAGGCGATGGAGGCGCGGACCTTCGGCGCGCACCTGTCGCGCTATGGTGCGATGTTCGTGGGCGAACTGCACGGTCAACACGGGATCGAGGACGCCCATTACTTTCCCGTTCTGAAGGGGTTGGATTCGCGGGTCGAATCCGGTTTCGATATTCTGGACCGCGATCACCAGGCTATTGACGGGCACCTTGCCCAATTCGCCGATACCGCCAATGCGGCGCTTCGCGCCATTGCGGCCGGACACGACAGCAAGGATGCGATTGCGGGGTTCGGGATGGGCGTGAAACGGATGGAAACCTTCCTCAATCGCCACCTGACGGACGAAGAAGAGCTCGTGGTTCCCGTGCTCCTTCGATACGCGCCGGCAGGGCTGGTCTGATCCTACTCGCTACGGTGTTCCGGCAACTCGTCCACCACCTGACCGAAGGCGATCATCGTGAAGACGGCTGTCCCGCCGATGATGTTGCCGAAAAGGACCGGAAGAAAGAACCCGAAGACCGCGGCCACGACGCCAAGATGTCCGGCCACTATCAGGTAGGCCATTTCAACCGAGCCGGCGATGATGTGCGTGAAGTCACCCGCGGCAATCAGCCAGGTAAAACTGAAAATCACGAAAAACCTGTTCGCGTTGGCCTGCGGCATCGACCAGACGAGGGCTGCAACCAGAATTCCGGCAGGGATGCCCCGCATGAAGCTTGTCCATGCGCCCATCCCGGTCGCGTGCTCGGACAGTTCCATGATGGCAGGCGTCAGTTCGTCCGGTACGGCGACGGTGTGGCGCATGACGATGGCGGCCAGGAACGCGCCGACTATGTTGGCGGCCAACACAATGCTCCAGAGCCGCGCCGTCGAGCGTGCGCAACTCACGGATGGATCGTCCAGGAAGGGAAACACCGTTGTAATCGTGTTTTCGGTAAAAAGCTGCAATCGTCCCATGATCACGAGCAGAAAGCCGAAGCTGTATCCGATGTTCTCGATCAGGTACGAGTGCGGCGCATCCGGTAGATAGGTGCGAAAGATCGCCTCGCCCAGTACCGAGAAACTCATCATCAGACCTGCCGCAAGTCCAGACCAGATGAGCGACTTGTTGGTGCGGCGCAGTTGCTCGTCGCCTTCGCGGCGAATGATCTCGTAGATCACCTTGGACGGCAACGCGCTGGCCTTGGAGACGGATTCCTCCTCGGTCTCTTTCTTCTTGTCCAGCTTGGGCTTGATGAGCAGATCGTCCGTCACGTGTGCGTCCTTGTGAAAAATTTGAAACCGGGCAGGGTGTTGCCAGTCACATCAGGGGTCGGCGCTCGAGATGCTCATCGGCTTCGGCCATGCCGATTTTCTCCAACTCGGGTAGATTTCCATAAGTCAGCACGCCATCTGACCAATTCACCAGACCGTCGGCGCGAAACCTCGCGAGCGTCTTGTTCGTGTGGACCAGCGACAATCCCATCGTATCCGCAAGGTCTTGCTGCCTGAACGGGAACGCCACCTGTGCGCCAGTGGCGAGGCCCACCGACTGCGAGCGGTAGAAGATGCGGACAAGGGCCCACGCCATCCGGGCACGCGCACCAAGCTGTCCGATTGTGGATATCGCCCCTCCGAGGAAGTGTTCCTCGACCGCCGCAAGCCAGGTGATGTCGTAGGCGCGCTCCGGGCTTGACCTGAAAAGATTGCCGATGTCCTTGCGCTCGAACACGCAGAGGGTCATTTTCGTCGTTGCGTCGGCCGAATGTTTCATCTCGCCCAGCAAACTCACCTGAAGTCCGATGAAATCGCCTGGATAGATGAAGTTCAGAATCTGCCTACGGCCGTCGGGCAAGAGCTTGTAGCGCAGACCCATGCCCCTCAGCACCGTATACAGCTGCGGCGCATTGGAGCCTTCCATCAGGATTGTGGTCTTCGGATCGACCTCCAGTTCGCCCACCTTGAAGTTCTCCATGAAGTGAAGCTCTTCGTCCGTGAAGGGTACGAAACACTCGGCCTTGCGAAGTGGACAGTCCCTGCACCTGATCATGCTGATGATTTTTCCTCGCTGGCTATGTCAGGGTTTAATGCGCGGTCCCCCACAAGGTTCCATTTTCGCGCGGTACCAAGAGGACCGAACATGCAGAAAATCATCATTTGCGAAGCCGACAGCCTGATAATGACGGATCTGCGAGAGATCGCTTCATCCATGCGGGGCTACACGGGATCCATCTGTTGTATGTCTTTCGACGATGCCATGCGTGCCGTTGCCACCGCTGACCGGCTGGCAGCTTTCCTCGTTCGCGAGAACGCGAAGCGGGTCAGGGCGTCGGGCATAACGGAGATGGTCCGGGAACGAGGTGGAAAGGTGATCTGGCTCGGAGGGAAATCTGGCGACATACCCGACGATTGGCGCTGTGTTCCTTGGCCTTTCACGTCGGAATCCGTGTTGGCCGAGCTCAACCTCGCCCTTGCACTCGCCGATCCTGCCGAAACGGGATCGGCACCGTCCTCCAGTTTGTCAGGCTCGGAGAGTCTCTGTCGATGAAAAGAACATCGCCTGGCTGACGGCAGAGCGCACCTGATCTTCGGAATAGGGTTTGGAGATCAGGAAGGCCGGCTCGGGGCGTTCGCCGGTAAGCAGACGCTCGGGGAAAGCGGTGATGAAGATCACCGGCACGTCGGACAGGTTCCTCAGGATATCGTTCACGGCGTCGATGCCCGACGAATTGTCCGCAAGCTGGATGTCGGCCAGGATCAGGTCGGGTTTCTTCTCGCGCGCCATCTCGACCGCGGCGCTTCGCGTCCGTGCATTGCCGACAACGGTGTGGCCGAGATCGGTCACGATACTTTCGATGTCCATCGCGATGATCGCCTCATCCTCGATGACGAGCACTCGGCCCGAGACCGATTGCGCCATTTCGCGGTGCGCGATCTGCAGCAGACTATCCACCTCGCTTTCATCGATCTGCATGATCTGAGAGATCTCTGGCAGGGTGAAGGACTCGATCGAATGCAGCAGCAAAGCTTCGCGTGTCCCCGTTGTGAGGCGCGACAGGTGCTTCTGCGCACGTGCCTCGAGTCCGGTCGCAGTACCTTCGATCACACCGCCGGAACTGGCCCATATGTCATGAAACACCCGAAAAAGCGCAACCTTGGGACGAAGATCGGAATCGAATTCCGATGCATCTTCGAGAATGGCCTCGAGTGTTGCCGCCGCATAGGCGTCGCCCGAACTCTGGCTGCCAGACATGGCTCTTGCGTAGCGCCGCAGGAAAGGAAGATGGTTGCCGATTGCCTCGGACAGGTCTGTCGAGCCAGAGTGTTCGCTCATCATGAAAAAAACTCCCAAATTTCGGAACCAAACGCACCGTTTGCGCATTGGTTCCCACAATTCAAAAAAACTGCGAACAGAGAAATGAGCCAGACAGGAAAGAAACGGGGCGGTGCAGGCGTCGCCGACGAGATCGATACGAATCTGCGTCGGGTATACGAAACGATCCTGAACGAGGAGGTGCCCGACCGCTTCGCCGTTCTTCTCGCACGCTTGAAAAAGGGCGAGGGGCCGGATGGAACGAACGGGCAGGAAGGCGGCACCGGATGAGTCCGATGAACCCTCAGGACGAGTTGATCGAGCATCTTCCCGCGATGCGTGCCTTTGCGGTCTCGCTGACGCGCAACGGGTCGCTGGCGGACGACCTGGTGCAGGATACCGTGGTCAAGGCATGGACCAACTTCGACAAGTTCAAGCCCGGCACAAACATGCGTGCTTGGCTTTTCACGATCCTGCGCAACACATTCTATTCCCACCGTCGCAAGACCAAACGCGAGGTAGCCGATGTCGACGGCATATTCGCCAGCGGACTTGCGACCAAGCCCGACCATGACGGGCGACTCCAGTTGACCGATTTCGCAAACGCATTCGCGCAGCTTTCCGACGAACAGCGCGAGGCCTTGATTCTTGTCGGCGCGTCCGGATTTTCGTACGAAGAGGCCGCGGATATGTGCGGTGTCGCCGTGGGGACAATCAAGAGTAGGGCGAACCGGGGTCGCAAGGCACTTGCTGACCTTCTGAATCTGCGGGAGGGCGAAGAAATGGAACTGACAGACCGGGCGACTATGGCGGTGCTTTCCGGGAACGGGTCCCGACCATTCTGACTGATGGCCAGGGCGTGAAGGAGGCGGCTCGCTTGAAAGACGTGTTGGGCTCGCTTGCGGTTCGCCTTGTCGCGCTCTTGTCGCTTGCCCTGATGCCTATCGGAGCAATCGCTGTCTTCCAGACCTCACAGCTTTCCGAGCAACTGTTGACCGAAGCCCGCGCCGCGCTTCTGGCGCGGACGTCCAGTTCGATCGAGTTCGAGCGCAGCATCGTTGAACGCGCCTTCGGAGCGGCCGAGCTGCTGGCTCTGTCGACCGCCGATTATCGTGAAGACCGGGCGTCCTGCTACGAGACGATGAGGAGAACGGTCGCGGGCGACAGTCGCTATTCCTTCGCGGGCATCGTTGAGTCTGACATGGGAATTCCGTGTTCCTCCGCCGGCAGCCCGATTGCGGTGAGCGATCCGGTCGGCATATCGAGAATCTATGCCGAAGGGATCCCCGCGGCAGCCGCTTACGCCAATCCGCCACAAAGTGGACAAGCCGTGCTTGCCGTGTTCCAGCCAGTCTATCTTGACCAGGTACTTTCGCATTTTGTCCTTGTTTCGATACCGCAGACCGAAGTGTCGCCCTTCCTGCGGTCAGGTGGCTTCGAAAATGCAAGAAGCGTCCTTGTCTTCAACCGCGCTGGCGAGGTTCTCAAAAGCGACCTGACCGAAGAGCAGATTAGGGTCGGCGTTCCCGAGGGAGTGGCGCTCGATACACTAGCAAAAGGCGTCGGAACAGTGTTTCGCGGCACTATTTCTGGCGGTGAACCACGGGTATTCTCGGTCGTCCCGATCTACCGAGGCGTGGTCTATGCCATCGCATCATGGACGCCCGCGTCGGTAGGTCTACCTGAGGCGGGCATGCGCATCACACCTTGGCTCTTTCCCATCGTGATGTGGCTGGCGACGCTTGTAGTGACGTATTTTGCGCTCAGTCGACTGGTGGTGCGTCACATCCGGGACTTGCGTATCCGAATGAGAATTTTCGCGCGCACCCGCCGGTTTGACGAAATCCCGAATGCGTACGAGCAGCCTGTCGAGTTTCAGGACATGAACCGAAGTTTCCAGACCATGGCTGAAGCCATCCTGCATGACGAGGCAGAACTGGAGAACACGCTACGGGAAAAGAATCTTCTCCTTCGCGAAGTTCACCACAGGGTAAAAAACAACCTGCAACTTATTGCTTCGATTATGAATATGCAGGCGCGCAAGGCCCAGTCCACCGAGACGGCCCAGACGGTTCGTCGACTGCAGGACAGGGTGCTTGGACTGGCCGCGATTTATCGACGAATGTACGAATCCGACTCGATGTCGGCGATGCCCATTAAGGAAGTTCTCGAGGACCTCCTTTCTCAGGCCCTGCTCTTGGCGCCCTCAAGCGACGTGCGGCACGACATTCGTTTCGAAAACTTGCGCCTTATGCCCGATCAGGCCGTTCCCCTGGCGCTGCTTGCGGCAGAGACCGCTGCGAATGCCATCCGGCACCTGGGTACGACAGGCACCGAGAAGCCCTGGATAGAAGCAACGCTCAGGCAGACAGGCGATGATTTCGTTCAGTTCGAGATGCGGAATTCGGTCGGTGCCGTGCCAGTCGGGCCGGACGGCCTTGATCAAGGGTCGCAGGGTCTTGGCACGCAACTGGTGCGCGCTTTCGTGAGCCAGCTTCGCGGCACTATGGAAATGTCTGTCGAGGACGGAGCCTACAGCGTCAGCGTCAATTTCCAACGCGAAATGCCGACACCTGAACAGTCGGAGATCCTGGCCGGCGGTGATGTGCAGACCGATACCTAGTCAGTGCCGACGAAGATCTTGCCGGGGTTCATGATGCCCAGCGGGTCGATAGCGGCCTTGATCGCAGCCATCACCGGAATGGCACTGTCCATTTCCTTGACCAGCGACATGATCTTGCCCTGTCCGATCCCGTGTTCGCCGGTAACCGTTCCATCGAGCTCCAGCGCCAACTGGCTCATCCAGTCGATCATCTCTTCGGCGTGCATGCGATCTTCCTCGCTCTCGACAAGGATGGTCGCGTGGAAATTGCCGTCGCCCACATGCCCCAGGATCGGAGCGACAAGGTTCAACTTGGCGGAACGCTCCTGGGTGCGGCGAACCGCTTCGGCAAGGTTTGAGATCGGGACGCAGACGTCCGTCGCAATCGCCTCCGCTCCGGGCCGCAGTTGCCGCAACGCCCAATAGGCGTCGTGTCGTGCCTGCCAGAGTCTGTTGCGCTCCTCGGCATTGGCTGACCACGCGAAGTCGGTGCTTCCGAGATCGGCCGCGATCTCGCCGAACATTTCGGCCTGTTCCCGGACCGCAGCTTGCGAGCCGTGGAATTCCAGCAGCAAAAGCGGAGACACCGGCAGGTCCAATTTGGAATACGCATTCAATGCCTGGACACATTCGGCATCGAGCAGCTCGATCCGCGCAATGGGAATGCCGGTCTGGATCGACAATATCACCGCGTTGCAAGCTGCTTCGACCGTGGGGAACGCGCAGCGCGCCGACGACATGGCCTCGGGGATGCCGTAAAGGCGCACCGTCAGTTCGGTGATGATGCCAAGCGTTCCTTCGGAGCCGACAAGCATGCCGGTCAGGTCATAGCCCGCCGAGGACTTCTTGGCCCTATGCCCGGTCCTGATGATCTCGCCCGACGGCAGGACCGCTTCCAGGCTCAGGACATTCTCGCGCATCGTCCCGTAGCGGACAGCATTGGTGCCCGACGCCCGCGTCGCGGCCATACCGCCAAGACTGGCATCCGCACCCGGATCGATCGGAAAGAACAGGCCGGTGTCGCGCAGGTAAGCGTTCAGCGCCTTGCGCGTCACACCCGGTTGCACGACGGCGTCCAGATCCTCGGCATGCACCTCCAGCACACGGTTCATTCGGCTCATGTCGACCGAGATGCCGCCGCCCGGCGCATTCACGTGTCCCTCAAGCGAGGTGCCTGTGCCGAATGCGATGATCGGCACACGGTGATCGGCGGCGACCCGGACGATGTCCGACACCTCTTCGGTTGTTTCGACGAAGATCACGGCATCCGGCGGCTGGTTCGGAATCCAGGTTGTCGTATGGCCGTGCTGCTCGCGGATCGAGCGGCCGGTCTGAAACCGGTCGCCGAAGCGCTGCTTGAGGATACCGAGGGCCGTCTCGATACCGGCCTCGTTTCGCGCAAGAGTTGTCTGGTATGGCATGGACGCAAGATCGCGCGAAGCGGCCGCCGCATCAAGAGGCAACGCAATCGCCCGCCCGAATTTGCGCCCCGCATCGGCGTGACGCAACGGCAATCGTCAGATCCGGAAGATTCATCGGCTGCCTTGTCGATTTTTTCCTGCGTCTGCCCACATTTCGCCATCTTTTCCCCTGATCGTGATTTCCGGTCCATCTGCCGGACCGGTCTGCCATAGGGGGAATGCGTGATGGGTCTGCTGCCCGCCGTTCCGATGCTGTTGCTCGCCGCTTTTGCGGTATGGTTCTTCTGGCCGTTGTTGGTCGACCCGATCCTGCGCGCAATGAAGCCAGAGCGACGCGGGCTGAGACGTCACGCCGACCGGATCGCCGACGATCTTTTCAATGCCTGGGCGGAGCGGGGCTGAGACCCGCCTAAGCTCGCCGGATCACGCCTGTCCAACGAATGCGCCCTGCTGCCCTTGCAGCCCCCCGAGGGCACCACTAAGACTCTGGCAACACCCTTGCGGTAAAACCGTTTGATTGAAGGCAGGCATCCAAAATGAACGACCCCGTCGAAACCTACATGAATCTCGTGCCCATGGTCGTCGAACAGACCAGCCGGGGTGAACGTGCCTACGACATCTTCTCGCGGCTCCTGAAAGAGCGGATTATCTTCGTGAACGGTCCGGTCCACGACGGGATGAGCCAGCTTGTCGTGGCCCAGTTGCTGCACCTCGAGGCAGAG
>CAZRNL010000066.1:0-10048 GCA_964601395.1 uncultured Silicimonas sp.
GAACGGCGTCAGCCAGTCCCACCAGCCGCCGCCATAGGCCCGGCCCTCGATCTCGATGCCTTGCACAAGCGCACCCAGGGCGATCCCCTGACAGAACGCGGCCAGGATCGAGCCGCCGGCAAAGGCGATGTCCCAGACGCCTCTCCAACGCTCTGTTTTCCAACGGTATTCGAAGCTCACACCGCGAAAGACCAGTGCCAGAAGCATCAGGATGATCGGCATGTAAAGCGCGGGCATCACGACCGCGTAAGCCAGCGGGAAGACAGCGAACAATCCGCCCCCGCCCAGCACCAGCCAGGTCTCGTTCCCGTCCCAGACGGGCGCGACCGAGTTCATCATCACATCCCGGTCGTGCTTGGCGCGCATGAAGGGAAACAGGATTCCGATGCCCAGGTCGAACCCGTCGAGGATGACATAGACCAGCACCGCAAAGGCGATGATACCGGCCCAGATGAAGGGAAGGTCAAGCTCGGCCATCGTCATTCTCCCGGAGTCGGAGTGGTGGATCGGCTACTGGTCTGCATCTGGTAGGCCGGTGTCACACCGCTTGTGCGGATCGGCCCTTCTGTCAGGCCCAGCTTCTGGCCCGGCCCCTTCCCCATCATCCGAAGGATGTAGAAGGTGCCCGCGCCGAAGACGAAAAAGTAGACCACGATGAACGCCGTCAGCGAGGCTGCGACCGCGGGCGCTTCGACCGGAGCCAGCGATTCCGATGTGCGCATCAGGCCGTAGACCGTATAGGGCTGGCGTCCGACCTCGGTCGTGACCCACCCTGCCAGCACCGCGACGAAGCCCGAGGGTCCCATCACCAGCGCCGTCCGGTGAAGCCACTTCGTCTCGAAAAGCCGTCCGCGATAGCGCGCCCAGAGGCTCCACAGCCCGATACCCAGCATGGCGAACCCGATGGCGACCATGATCCTGAAGCTGTAGAAGACGATCGCCACGGGCGGCTCCTCGTCGTCGGGGATCGTGTCGAGGCGGTCAAGCGGCGCGTTCAGGTCGTGTTTCAGGATCAGCGAAGACAGCTTCGGGATCTCCACCGAGAAATCGACCCGCTTGTTCTCTTCGTCGACGATGCCGAACAGGATCAGCGGCGCGCCGTCGGGGTGGCTGTCGAAGTGCCCCTCCATCGCCATGACCTTCTGCGGCTGGTATTCCAGCGTGTTCAGGCCGTGAAAGTCGCCGGCGAGGATCTGAAGCGGCGTCACAAGGGCCGCCATCCACATCGCCATGGAGAAGTTCCTGCGGGCGTGGGGGGTGGTCCGATCCTTCAGCAAGTGCCAGGCACCCACTGCACCGACCGCGAAAGCCGTGGTCAGGAAGGCCGCGAGCGTCATGTGGACAAGGCGGTAGGGGAAGGACGGGTTGAAGACGATCTCCCACCAGTTCTCGGGGACGAACTGGCCGACCTCGTTGATCGAGAAGCCGGCCGGCGTGTGCATCCATGAATTCACGGACAGAATCCAGGTGGCCGAGATCAACGTGCCGACGGCAACCATGCCTGTGGCCAGCATGTGCAGCGCCGGACCGACCCGCTCGCGTCCGAACAGCATGATCCCGAGGAAGCCCGCCTCCAGGAAGAAAGCGGTCAGCACCTCGTAGGCCATCAGCGGCCCGATGACCGGCCCGGCGCGGTCCGAAAAGACCGACCAGTTGGTACCGAACTGGTAGGACATGACGATTCCCGAGACGACGCCCATGCCGAAGGCGACCGCGAAGATCTTCTTCCAGAACTCGAAAAGCGTCAGGTAGGTCTCGTCGCGGGTCTTCAGCCAAAGGCCGTTCAGCACCGCCAGGTAGCTGGCAAGTCCGATCGAAAACGCCGGAAAGATGATGTGGAATGAAACGGTGAATGCGAACTGGAATCGGGCTAGATGTTCTGCGGAGAAACTTTCAAGCAACTTCAACCTCTTGAGTTGACGATTATGTAGGCCCGATGGGGCGCTGCTCCATGGCGCGCTCTGTCGCAGGCGCTTGTGTCGCGCGACAAAGCCGCACGGACGGTGATCCGGATGCCCTTGCGCTCGGTCGGTCGTGGCGGCACGGTGGGGTCCGATCTTCCTGAGGAGTATCACATGGACGCTGCGGGAGTCTTCTCGCTTCTGGATCGCGGAGGCGTGGTGATTTGGGTGATCGCGGCGCTGAGCCTCGTCACGCTGACTTTGATTCTGTGGAAGGCGATGCGCCTCGCACGGCTCGGCGCGTGGGGTGGGGCCGCTGCAGAGGCGGCGGTCGGGGCCTTCTGCGCGTCTGGTCGGGCTCCGGTGGTGCAACCGGGAGGGTTGCGCGCGCAGGTCGTCCATCACGCCATCGGGGCAGTCGGGAATGCCGCTCTGGACGAAGCGCAGGCGCGGGAAGAAACCGAGCGTTTCGCGCGGCAACGTCTGAACGAGGCCCGCGCCGGTCTCAGGGCGCTGGACGTGATTGCTACGGTTGCGCCGCTTCTGGGCTTGCTCGGGACCGTGCTCGGCATGATCGAGGCCTTTCAGGCGTTGCAGGATTCCGGAGCGCGGGCCGATCCCTCGGCGCTGGCCGGCGGCATTTGGGAAGCGCTTCTGACCACAGCGGCGGGCATGGCCGTCGCCATCCCTGCGGCGCTTGCATTGGCGTGGTTCGAAAGCGTCGTGGACGGAGTGGCGGCTGACATGGAGGACTTGACCACTCGCGTCTTTCTTGCCCGTCCAAAGTCGATGGCGCGGGCGGCGGAATGATCCTGGCGCGACCAGTGCGGCGACGCCGCATGAGCCTGACGCCGATGATCGACGTGGTTTTCCTGCTGCTTGTCTTCTTCATGCTGGCCGCGCGCTTCGGGGTCGACGGAGCCATCGAACTTAGCGCTGGAGAAGCGACCCTTGCCTATGATGGACCGCCGCGTCTGGTCGAGGTCCTGCCGGACACGACCAGGTTGAACGGGCAGCCGGTGGATGAGGGGGCGCTTGCCACCGCGCTGCGGGACTTGATGTCCGGGGCGGAAGACTTGGTTGTTCTTCGCGTGCGCGACGGGGCCGATGTGCAACGTCTTGTCGATGTGATGGAAGCGCTGAGACGAGGCGGGATCGCCAACCTGGCGCTGGTCGAATGATCCGGCTCAAGTCTCCTCCGCGCGCGCGGCCAGACAGCGTCGTGCCGATGATCAACGTGGCGTTCCTCCTACTTGTCTTCTTCCTGATGACGGCCGTTATCGCCCCGCCCGATCCGGTCGAGGTGACGCCGCCCCTTGCCGGTGCAGAGGCCGCGGACCCGGTGTCGGCGACGCTGGTCGTGACGGCAGACGGGACACTGGCGCTGGGCGAGTTGCGCGGCGAAGCCGTGTTCCCGGCGGTTCCGGAGGGTCGCTTGAGGATCAGGGCCGATGCGGGACTGGACGGCGCCGAACTGGCGCGGTTGATTGCGCGGCTGGCTGCCGCCGGGGCGACGCAGATCGACCTTGTAACGCTGCCCCGCTAGGACAGACGCGCGGCCAGACGCTCCAGCAGCGCGACGCAGCTTTCGAGCTGGGAAATCTCGACGAATTCATCCGGCTTGTGCGCCTGGAGGATCGAGCCCGGACCACATATGACGGACGAGACGCCGATGCCGGCAAAGGCGCCCGCCTCGGTGCAGTAGGACACCAGCCCCGCCGTGTTCGATCCCGTCAGCGACAGAAGCAGGTCGCGGGCCGGGTTGGGGTCGCTTGGCAGGAAGGGCGGGAATTCTCCGACGACGATGCGCTCGATGCCGGCTTCGGGATCGACGGATTTCATCTCGGGTTCGAGGATGCCGGTAACATAGGCATCAAGCTCGGCCAGAAGCCATCGCGCGTCCGCATCCTCGATCGGTCGCATTTCCCAATCCACGGTCGCCTCGCCGGGAATGACGTTGGTGGCGGTGCCGGCAAGAAAGCGCCCGACGTTCACAGTCGGGAAGGGTGGTTCGAACCCGGCGACATGGGTGGTCCTGTCGCGGAACCCGGCACCGAGATCGGCCAGCTTCGCGACATAGCGCGCGGCATAGACACCGGCGTTCACGCCCAGTTCAGGGCGCGAGCCGTGGCCTTCCTTGCCGCGAAAACGGACGGAATATTCGTAGCAGCCCTTGTGCCCTTCGATCACCGTCATGCCGGTCGGCTCGCCGATCAGGGCGATAGCGGGTCGCACGCCGGTTCCGGACAGGTGCCGCGCCAGTTCGACCGCCCCGAGGCACGAGACTTCCTCGTCATAGGTCAGCGCGACATGGACCGGGCTTCGCAACGAGGCAAACCGGGGCAGGCTGCCCAGTACACAGGCGACAAAGCCTTTCATGTCGCAGGCACCGCGCCCGTAAAGGCGTCCGTCCTTCTCGGTCATCCGGAACGGCTCGGTCGTCCATGGCTGGCCCTCGACCGGAACGACATCGGTGTGACCCGAAAGGATGGTTCCGCCGTCGCCCTCGGGGCCAAACGTGGCCCAGAGGTTCGCCTTCAGTCCGGTCGCGTCGTACTGCCGTTCAACGCGGGCTCCGGCGGCGACGAGAATGTCTTCGCAGTAAGCTATCAGCGGCAGGTTGGTATCCGTCGAAACGGTGGGAAATGCGATCAGATCCGCAAGGATGGCCTTCGTCAGGTCGAGCGTCATCTCTTGACGAAGACTTCGCGCGGGCGGTCGCAGAAACATTCCGCCGGCCCGGTCTCGCGGATCAGGATCGGCTCGGTGATCTCGATCCCCCAGTCCTTCATCCAGAGGCCGGGCATGAAGTGGAAGGTCATGCCAGGCTCGAGGATCGTTTCGTCCTCGGACCGGAAACTGATGGTACGCTCGCCCCAGTCTGGCGGATAGGACAGGCCGATCGGATAGCCGCAACGGGCAGCGCGTTCGATGCCTGCCCGTTCCAACGGTGCCGCAAGGGCGTCGGCGACGTCGCCGGCACGGTTGCCCGCGCGGGCGGCGTCGAGCCCGGCCTCCAGTCCTTCGACCAGCGCGGCCTCGGCGCGTTTGATGTGGTCGGGCGGGTCGCCCAAAAAGACGGTCCGGCAGAACGGCGCGTGATAGCGGCGATAACAGCCGGAAAGCTCGAAGAAGGTCGCCTCTCCCTTCCGGAACGGCCTGCCGTCCCAAGTCAGGTGAGGCGCGGCCGCGTCGGATCCCGAAGGCAACAAAGGCACGATGGCGGCGTAGTCGCCCCAAGCGTCGCCGTCGCCCCTGATCGCCTCGGCCATTATGTCCGCGACCAACAGGTTCTTCGGCAGGCCCGGTTCGATCCTTTCTCGGGCAAGGTCGACCAGACGCTCGGAAATGCGGGCGGCCTTGCGCATGAAAGCTAGTTCCTCGTCGGACTTCCGTCCGCGTTGCCAGTTCACCAGCGCCGTCGCATCCTCGAATTTCGCTTCGGGCATGCTTTCGGTCATCGTGACGTAGGCTTTCGCCGAGAAGTAGTAATTGTCCATCTCGACGCCGATCCGCGCCTTCGACAGGCCGAGATCTGCGAGCCTGGCGCAGAGGTCCTGCATCGGATGCCGGACGGTGGACTGCACGAAATGATCGGCGTAGCCGGTGACGTGGCCGGCCGACATCCAGACGGTGCGAAGCGCGCCGTTCGAATCCTGCCGCCTTCCCCACCAGAAGGGATCGCGGTCGTGGGTCACGATCACGCCCTGATGGACGTAGAACGACCAGCCGTCATAGCCGGTGAGCCAGGCCATGTTGGAGGGATCCTCGATAAAAAGAGCATCGAGATCCCGGCGGGCCATCCCGGCGCGGACAAGGTCAAGACGGCGGGCGTACTCGGAGGCGGTGAAAGGCAGGTCGGTCGCAGTCATTGGGATTCCGTTTTCAAGATCAGGCCCGCGAACGATAGACCGGGTCAAGTTGATAGTGACGTGCTGATTGCGGCAGAATTGCTTTCGTTTTCGCCTGTAGCGGCGGCGTCGCTACTCCCCGAATTTTTGGCGGCGAGATCGAGGAAAAGGCAAAGCTGCCCTTTCCGAAAGCCGGAACCGAGCAGCCTTTCCACATGACGATTATCCATGTCGTTTTTGGCGTCTAGAAGAGCGCAAATGACCGATGAATTGATGCCCGACTGAGGGAATGTTGCACTTCGGCGGTGTATCGTGTTAACTGTCGGAAACAAAAATTGACCTGGGGGTCCGCGGAACTTGACAGCTACAACTGATAAATTCGTCGTTTTTGACCGGGTTCAGAAGAGTTACGACGGCGAGACGCTTGTGGTCAAAGACCTGAACCTTGCAATCGGAAAAGGCGAGTTTCTGACCATGCTGGGCCCCTCGGGGTCGGGAAAAACAACCTGCCTCATGATGCTGGCGGGTTTCGAGACAGCCACGCACGGCGAAATTCTCTTGGACGGGAAGCCGATCAACAACATTCCGCCGCACAAGCGCGGCATCGGGATGGTGTTCCAGAACTACGCGCTTTTCCCCCACATGTCCGTTGCCGAGAACCTGGCCTTCCCGCTGGAAGTCCGGAAGATGGACAAGCCCACGCGAGAGGCCAAGGTCAAGCGCGCGCTCGACATGGTGCAGATGGGGGACTTCGGTGGCCGTCGCCCGGCGCAGCTTTCCGGCGGCCAGCAGCAGCGCGTCGCGCTGGCGCGGGCCCTGGTGTTCGAGCCGGAGCTTGTGCTGATGGACGAACCGCTTGGCGCATTGGACAAGCAACTGCGCGAGCACATGCAGTTCGAGATCACCAAACTGGCGCACAATCTGGGTATCACCACGGTCTACGTCACACACGACCAGACCGAGGCGCTGACGATGTCGGATCGCGTTGCGGTGTTCGACGATGGACGGATCCAGCAACTGGCGCCGCCGGACAAGCTGTATGAAGAGCCCGATAACAGTTTCGTGGCGCAGTTCATCGGCGAGAACAACACGCTGAACGGAACCGTCGAGACGATCAATGGCGGGCTTTGCACGGTGAAGCTGGACAGTGGCGAGATCATCGATGCAAAGGCCGTCAACGTCTCGAAGCCCGGCGACAAGACGCTTGTGTCGATCCGTCCCGAACGTGTCGAGTTCAACAAGGACCGCCTGATGCCCGGCGCTCATACGCTGAAGGCCGAAGTCTTGGAATTCATCTACATGGGAGATATCTTCCGAACCCGGCTGCGCGTCGCCGGTCACGACGACTTCGTCGTCAAGACGCGCAATGCCCCCGATCAGGCCCGGCTCACGCCGGGAACTCAGCTGGAAATCGGGTGGCTGCCGCAGGACTGCAGGGCGCTCGACGCATGATGAATGCCGGGCGTCGATTCTGCGAGCGATAAACCCACAGGAAGGTCTGGGCTGGTCCCGAGGTCTGCCTTCCGAAATTGTCTCGGGACAGGGAGTAATGATATGAAATTGACTACGACATTCATGGCGACAACAGCTCTGGCGTTGAGTGCCGGCACCGTTATGGCGCAGGACATGGCTAACGAGATGACGCTGGTCTCATGGGGTGGCGCGTACCAGAACAGCCAGCAGAAAGCATACGTCGAGCCCTATCTCGAGATGCATCCCGAAGTGTCCGCAACCTGGGACGAAAGCTCACCCGAAGCAGTCGCAAAGTTGCGCGCAATGGAAGAAGCCGGAAACCTGACCTGGGATCTTGTGGACGTGGTTGCCTCCGACGCCATTCGTCTTTGTGACGAAGGTCTGGCGATGGAAGTCGATCACGACGAAATTCTGGCGCCGGCCGAAGACGGAACACCTGCATCCGAAGATTTCGGCGATCTGATCGTTTCAGACTGCTTCATCCCGCAGATCGTCTACTCGACGACCGCGGCGTATCGCCCGGACCTGCTGCCGGAAGGCGCAGCCGCGCCGGACAGCATCTGTGCGATGTTTGACCTTGAGACCTATCCCGGCAAACGCGCACTTGAGCGTCGGCCGATCAACAACATGGAGTGGGCGCTTCTTTGCGACGGCGTCGCGAAAGACGACATATACGATGTTCTCGAGACCCAGGAGGGCCAGGATCAGGCTTTCGCCAAGCTCGATACGATCAAGGACAACGTCATCTGGTGGTCCGCCGCAGCCGAGCCGCCGCAGCTTCTGGCGGATGGTGAAATCGTGATGGGGTCGTCCTATAATGGCCGCTGGTTCTCGGCGATCGAAGAGCAGGACCAGCCTTTCGAGATGCTGTGGGACGCGCAGGTGTTCGACCTTGATGGCTGGATCATCCCGGCTGGCCTGCCCGAAGACCGTCTGGCGCGCGTGAAGGACTTCCTTTACTTCGCGACCGACACTCAGCGCCTCGCCGACCAGGCTGCCTACATCAGCTACGGTCCTGCACGCGTTTCGTCGGCACCGCTTGTCGGCCAGCACGCCGATCTCGGCATCGACATGGGACCGCACATGCCGACCGATCCCGAGAACGCCAAGAACACCTTCGTCTACAACTACCTGTGGTGGGCGGATTATCGGGACGACCTGGACGCCAAGTTCCAGGCATGGCTCGCCCGGTAAGGTTCCAACAGACGTTCGGCGGGGCTTTCGGGCCCCGCCTCGATGACAGGGGAAACGACGCATGCCCAAGGGTTACATCATCGGCCATATCACCGTCCGCGATCCGGAGGCCTACAAGGAATACATCGAGAAGGACACGCCGATCCTTCACGGCCTTGGCGGACGCTTCGTTGTCCGGGGAGGCCAGAGCGAGGTGCCAGAGGGCACGACGCAGGAGCGGCATGTGGTCATCGAGTTTCCATCCTACGAGGCTGCGCTGAAAGCGTATCATGATCCGGACTACCAAGCGGTCGCGGACATCCGCCGGCGCACGGCCGAAAGCACGATCATAGTGGTCGAGGGGACTGAATGACCGAAGCAACCGGAGCCGATCAGATCACGGGTGCGACGCCCGACAATGCGCTCAGAAATGCCGACCGTGCGGAAACGGGTGGGGTTATCGCCGCAGATGGACGGCCGCTGAAGCAAAGTCTGAACCGGGCTCTCCGGCGGGAGAAGTTGCGGGCGCTGGTGCTGATCGCGCCCTTGCTCATTTTCATTCTTGTGACCTTCATCGCTCCGATTGCCGATATGCTGTTCCGGTCGGTCGAGAACGCGATCGTCGAGGATACGATCCCGCGGACCGTGGAGGCGCTGAAGAGCTGGGATTCTTCGCAGGACGAAGTGCCTGACGAAGATGTCTACTCGGCCTTCTACACAGACATGGTCTTTGCCGAAGAGCGCAAGCTGCACACGCGCCTCGGTTCGCGCCTGAACTACGAGCTTACCGGAATCTCGTCCCTGTTTCGGCAAACCGGACGTGCCGTCGGCAGGTTCGGGACCGACGCCTATACTGAGGCATTCACAGACCTGGATCCGGCGTGGGAAGACCCCGCCACCTGGGCGCGCCTGTTCGAAGAGGGAAGGCCCGGCTTCCCCGAGACGTCCTCTGCCTATGCCGGGTGGCGGAATGCACTGATTTCCGAGGGTGACGATCCGCTGGAGGAAGAACCCTGGGACGTTCTCTTCAACGCCCTGTACCGGGATCTTGCGGCCGGTGCCGGAGAAGCGTCCGACGATCCGCTGCTTTCCGCTGCGCGCGCTGTTCCGCAATCGGTCGAGCCGATCAGTATTCGCTCCCAGTTCGAAGATGTTGACGACGACTGGATGGACCCCAACGTCTGGCGGACAATCCAGACCTATTCGGCGAAATACACGCCCGGCTACTTCCTGAATTCCGTTGACTACCAGCTGACGCCGGAAGGCATCGTGTCGCGCCCCGAGGATCAGCAGATCTACATCCTGCTTTTCAAGCGCACGATGATCATGTCGCTGATGATCACAGTCAGTTGCATCATTCTCGGCTATCCTATCGCCTTCCTTCTGGCGAACCTGCCGTTGCGAAGTGCCAACGTCCTGATGATCCTGGTGCTTCTGCCCTTCTGGACGTCGCTGTTGGTACGAACGAGTGCATGGAAGATCCTTCTCCAGCAGCAGGGCGTGATCAATGACATTCTGGTTTGGATCGGTCTGGTCGATGATGCCAACCGGCTGGTCATGATCAACAACCAGACCGGTACGATCATCGCGATGACGCATATCCTGCTGCCGTTCATGATCCTGCCGCTGTACAGCGTGATGCGCACCATC
>CAZRNL010000066.1:10058-11206 GCA_964601395.1 uncultured Silicimonas sp.
GCTTTATTCGGTGATGAAGACGATCCCGATTTCCTATGTGCGGGCCGCAAAGAGCCTTGGCGCAACGGACTGGACGGCCTTCTGGCGCGTCTATTTCCCGAATTCGGTGCCGGGCATCGGGGCTGGCTCGATCCTCGTGTTCATTCTCGCGATCGGCTACTACATCACGCCCGAACTGGTCGGTGGCACGACGGGCGTCTTCATCTCGAACCGGATCGCCTATCACATCTCGTCCTCCCTCAACTGGGGCCTTGCGGCGGCGCTTGGAACGATCCTGCTGGCTGCCGTGCTGGCCCTGTACTGGGTCTACGACCGGATGGTCGGCATTGATAACGTGAAACTCGGAGGCTGAGATGTCAGGACTTCCTAGCTATGCATCCACCGGACAGCGTGTCTGGTATTACTCCTTCCGGGTGATCTGCGGGCTGATATTCTTTTTCCTGATCGCTCCGATCGCCGTGATCATCCCGCTGAGTTTCAACGCACAGGATTTCTTCACCTTCACACCCGCGATGCTGACGTTCGACCCGGAAGGCTATTCGCTGAAGCACTACCGCGATTTCTTCAACAATGCCGACTGGCAGCAGGCGGTGAGAAACTCGTTCATGATCGCACCGATGGCGACGATCCTGTCGGTGTCCTTCGGAACCTTGGCGGCCATCGGGCTAAGCCAGCAGCATGTGCCTTTTCGCAGGGCAATCATGGCCGTCCTGATTTCGCCCATGATCGTGCCGCTCATCATCTCGGCGGCGGGCATGTACTTCTTCTATTCGCGGATCGGGCTGCAGGGCACCTACTGGGGCGTGGTTCTGGCGCATGCGGCCTTGGGCATACCGTTCGTGATCATCACCGTGACAGCTACTCTGGTCGGCTTCGACCGGTCGCTGACGCGTGCTTCGGCTTCGCTGGGCGCCGATCCGGTCAGGACCTTCTTCAAGGTCCAGATGCCGCTGATCCTGCCGGGTGTGATTTCCGGCGGTCTTTTCGCGTTCATCACATCATTTGACGAGGTCGTGGTGGTGCTGTTCGTGGGCTCGGCGGGACAGAAGACGTTGCCCTGGCAGATGTTCACGGGATTGCGGGAGCAGATCAGCCCGACGATCCTGGCGGTCGCCACGATCCTCGTCGCCTTGTCGGTGCTTCTGCTT
>CAZRNL010000067.1:0-11110 GCA_964601395.1 uncultured Silicimonas sp.
TTCGTGATGTCGGCAAGCTTCACCAACCAGGTTCTTGCGCAGATCGAGCTCTGGACGAAGGGCGACGAATACGACAACCAGGTCTACATCCTGCCCAAGCACCTGGACGAGAAGGTCGCGCGTCTGCATCTTGGCCGGATCGGCGCCAAGCTGACCGAACTTCGGCCGGATCAGGCGGAGTATATCGGCGTTGCACCCTCCGGGCCGTTCAAGTCAGAGCACTACCGCTATTGATCTTGAAGGCTTGCGGGTGAACCGAGCGTTCCCAACCCTGCCTGCAGGATCCAGTCGTGAAATCAGTCTCTGATAAGGGGCTTTTCCATGATGATAGCCCATTCCGTGTCGCGGACAGGCTGTACGGACAGCCGTGAGTTCCTGACGAGGACCATGTCGGACAGGCGTGGTTCGGCCTTGATTTCGTCGAGACTGACGGGTCGGGCCAATGCCTCGACGGCCTTGATGTCCACGCATTCCCAACGCACGTCATCGGTGGTGCTGTCGGGGTGCGTCTCGGCCACTACCTCTACTATTCCCACGATCTCGCGATCGGTCTGCGAGTGATAGAAAAAGCCGCGATCTCCAACTTTCATTTCGCGCATGTAATTTCGGGCCTGATAGTTGCGGACGCCGTTCCATTCCTCGCCCGCGTCTCCCTTTGCGACCTGGTCTGACCAGCTCCATGTGGAAGGTTCGGATTTGAATAGCCAGTATTGCATGGTCACTCCTTTCCCGCCGGTCGCGATAAAAGCGCGTCAATCGCCGACCCGATACTTCGTCGCCCTTCGGTCACCTCGGAAACCGCGGTGCAGAGCGGCATCGCAAGGTTTGCCATCGCAGCCTCTGCCGCAAGAGCCTGCGCCGTCGCAATTCCTTCGACAGTAAGGGATGGGTCGAGAGAATGTCCGCGTCCCAGAGTTTGGCCAGCCATGAAGTTCCGCGACTTCTCGGAGGTGCAGGTCAACACCAGATCTCCGAGCCCGGATAGCCCCTGAAGGGTCTCGGGCCGGGCTCCCTTGAGGGTGGCATAGCGGGTCATCTCGGCAAAGCCGCGTGCGATGACTGAAGCCCGGGCGCTGTCGCCCAGACCCGCGCCTATGGCTATGCCGGCGGCAATGGCGATCACGTTCTTCAGCGCGCCGCCTATCTGCGCTCCCGTGATGTCCGGTGTCCGATAGATCCGCAAAGCCGGGCGCGTCAGGATTGCCTGAACCGTTTTGGCATCGCCCTCCATCGCGAGAACCAGCGCCGTGGGAAGACCTTTTCCAATATCGACAGCGAAGCTCGGGCCGGTCAGGCATGCGGCCCTTGCGTCAGGCAGGACAGCTTGGATCACGTCGACGGGTCCGCAGCCGGTTCCCCGCTCGATCCCTTTCGCACACGAGACAAGCGTCCGGCCATTTAACTTTGAGCTGTGTTCGTTCAGAAAGCCGCGAACGGACTGCGCCGGAACGGCGATCAGCGTGACATCCGCGGCGGGGATAGATTCGACCAGTTCCAGGCTTTCAGGCAGATCCAGATCCGGAATATGAACGCCGGTCTTGCGCGTTTCACCCATCGCGCGTGCCGCGGCAGTGTCGCGCGACCACAAGGCCACGCCGGTTCCATCGCGGGACAGCGCAATTGCCAGCGCCGTTCCAAAGGCGCCACCGCCCAGAACAGCTATGCGAGTCATGCCTTCGCCCCTTTCTTTCCCGCACCCAGAAGTGTCGGAGCGGACGCATCGAGCGGCCATCGTGGTCTTGCGATCAGCGGCACAAGTCCGCGATCTTCGATCCGGTGAAGCTCGATGCCCGCCCAGGCGATCATCGCCGCATTGTCGGTGCAAAGCCGCAACGGCGGGGCAACAAACTGGACACCCGTCTCAGCGGAAACAGTCTCTAAACCGGACCGAATGGCCATATTGGCGGCAACGCCCCCCGCCACGGCCATGACCGGCCGAGCGGGTCGAAGCTCAAGGTATTCGGCAATTGCCCGGCGCGACTTTGCCGCCAGAACGTCGGCAATCGCGGCCTGGAAGCCGGCCGCGATGTCGGCGCGATCCTGCAGGGTCAATCCGCCCCCTTCCGCGACCAGCTCATCCCGCGCCCTCAATACCGCTGTCTTCAGGCCGGAAAAGCTCATGTTGCAATCCGGCCGGTTCAGAAGCGGGCGGGGAAATGCGAAACGCGATGGGTCGCCCTTTCGGGCTTCGGTTTCGATCACCGGACCGCCCGGCTGCGCCAGACCAAGGATTCGCGCGGTCTTGTCGAATGCCTCGCCGGGAGCATCGTCGATGGTTCCGCCCAGCCGGACATATTCGATCGGGCTCTTGACGATCAGAAATTGGCAATGCCCGCCCGATACCAGAAGCATCAGGTAGGGAAAGGCCAAACCGTCGGTGAGACGCGGCGTGAGAGCGTGACCCGCAAGATGGTTGACGCCAATCAGGGGTTTGCGCAGTCCCGCCGCGACGCCCCGCGCCAGCATCACACCGGACAAGACGCCGCCGATGAGGCCCGGTCCCGCAGTGACCGCGACAGCATCAACCTCGGACAGGGACAGGCCGGCTTCCGACAGCGCCGCCTCTACTGCGAAGTCCAGCTTTTCCGTATGCGCGCGCGCCGCGATCTCGGGAACCACACCGCCAAACCGGGCGTGAAGAGTCGTCTGATCCGCAACGACGGATGCAAGGATCGTACCGTCATCCCGCACCAGAGCGGCGGCGGTGTCGTCGCAGCTCGACTCGATTCCGAGGAAGATCAGCGGTTGCGCCATGGGACCCGGCTTGCCTGTGTGTGTTTGGGCAGCTACCACCGGAGCAGAGTCCAGACAAGCCGGGCGATCCGATGACCGATCAAGAACCGACGCTTCTGCTGACACGACCCGAACCGCAATCGACGGAGTTCCTGAACGCGTGCGAAACGCTCGCAGGGCGCAGACTTTCATCGGTCATCTCACCCGCAATGGAAATCGAGCTGCTCGGCGGACTACCGTCGCTCGATCACTTCGACACGTTGATCTTCACGTCGGGGAACGGCGTCAGAAGCGCGCTGGCGTCGGCATCTCTGGCTGCACGAAGCGTTCTGACCGTCGGCGAGACAACTGCCGAGCTGGCCCGCGCCTCAGGTGCCGACGCCAAGGCCCTGGGCGAAGACATAGAGAGTTTCCTCGCCAATGCAGGTCATATCGGCGGACGCGTGCTTTACTGCCGAGGTGTTCACTCGCGAGGCGAGTTGGCGCAAAGGCTGAGGGAAGCGGGGGCGGACATCGAAGAGGCAATCCTTTACGATCAGGTCTCGAAACGTCCTTCCACGGCTGCGCAAAGGCTTCTTTCCGGATCAGCGCCCGTTGTCGCCCCCGTTTTTTCACCAAGAACGGCGCGACTTCTGAGTGGGTTTGCACCGATCACGGCACCCTTTACCGTGATCGCCATGAGCCCGGCGGTCGCAAAGGCATGGAACGGACCCGGCGACGTTCGCGTTTCCCCTGAACCGACATCCGCGGCCATGTGCGAATTGACGCTGAAAGCATTCTGATGCCCACACCTTGGCCTTAGGGCAAGCGCGCACTAGACTTAATATTACGAGGAATTTCCGGCAAGTCCGGCTTAAAGCATGAAAGGACCCATGCCGTGGCGCGCAGTCCAAAGTCTTCGAAAGGCTCGACAAAACTGCCTGACGAGACAGAATTGTCTACCAGCGAGGTATCGGAGAACGCGGCCGGAGGCGAAGACCTTCGACCAGGCAGATCCGAATCGTCTGGTCCAATCGAAGATGCGACCTCGGAGGATATTCCTGAGAACGAGGTGCAAGAGGCACGGATCTCTGAAACCGAAAGTCCGGACATCGAGCCTGGAAACGTCGATGAGCCAGAGCCGGTAGTGGCTCCGTCGATTGGCGGACCTATCCCGCCAGTGCCTGCGTCGGCGGACTCGGCCGCGTCTTCTGGTCCGGGAACATTCGGGCTGGTGTTCGGAGGATTGCTTGCCGGGGCGATCGGGTTTCTGGTCGCCACCTTTGCGGTTCCCGAGGGGTGGCCAAACCCCACACCGCCGGCAAATGACGGCCTTGAACAGGCGCTCGCAGACCAGTCTGGCCGGATCGATTCCCTGTCGGCCGACCTCGCTGCTTTGCAACAGTCCCCGGTTTCTGATCCGCAGACGGTTGATCTGGGACCACTGACCGAAAGGCTCGAAGCGAGCGAGGGCGGGTTCGCTGAAGCACTTACTTCGCTCGAGACCCGTTTGGCCAGCATGGAGACGCGGCTCGCTGAGCTGGAATCGCGACCGCAGGAGCCTGCTGGCCCCGACGGATCAATGGCGATGGAAGCCCAGATGGAAGCGTTTCGCCAGCAGCTTGACGACGTGACGGCAGAAGCCGAAGCGCGGATCGCAGAGGCCCAGACCCGCGCAAGCGAAATCGAGACCGCAGCAGCAGAGTCGGCGCAGGCCGCCGAGCGTCAGGCGGCCTTGGCGACGCTTCAGTCTGCGCTCGAGAATGGAACTGCATTCCTCGAGCCGCTGGCCGCATTCGACGATGTGCCCGAAGCTCTTTCCCAGGCTGCCCCGGAAGGGGTACCCACTCTTGCGTCACTTCAGACGGACTTCCCCGAGGCGGCGCGTTCCGCATTGGCGGCGACGCAGACGGTACCCGAAGAGGCAGACGTCACAGACCGGCTGGCGGCGTTTCTGCGCCGCCAGACAAACGCGAGGTCCCTTGCCCCAAGGGAAGGGGATGACGCCGATGCTGTTCTTTCGCGCGCCGAAGCGGCTCTGAATGGAGGTGATCTTCAGGCGACGCTGGACGAGTTGTCGAACCTGCCGGACGGTGCGCAGGCCGCAATGTCAGACTGGATCACCGCGGCGGAGAAGAGGACCGTGGCTGTAAGTTCTCTCGATACGCTCAGGTTAGACACGAATTAAGGATGATATGAGATGTTATGGACGCTTCTGAAAGTCATCCTTTTCCTGGTGTTTGTGGCTTTCGCCGCTTGGGGTGCCGGATTTCTGATGGAATCCGAAGGCGGCGTCCGGGTCGTGCTGGCCGAGACCGAATTCACCCTGGGACCGCTTGAATCGGTGATCGGCCTGCTGCTTCTGGTGTTGGCGGTCTGGCTGGCGCTCAAGGTCGCGGGGCTGATCGTTGCATTTCTTCGTTTCCTCAATGGAGACGAAACAGCGATCACCCGCTACTTCGCCCGCAATCGGGAACGCAAGGGTTTCGAAGCCCTGGCAGATGGCATGATGGCGCTCGCCTCGGGCGAAGGCAGGCTGGCGCTGACCAAGGTCGCCAAGGCCGAGAAGCTTCTCAACCGGCCCGAACTGACGGCACTCCTGACCGCGCAGGCCGCGGAAGAGGCAGGCGACACAGCAAAGGCGGAAGAGGCGTACAAAAGGCTGCTTGCCGATGACCGCACAAGGTTCGTGGGCGTCCGAGGTCTGATGCAGCAACGACTTAAGTCAGGAGATACGGAAACCGCCTTGAAGCTGGCGGAGAAGGCTTTCGCACTGAAACCCAAGCATGGGGAAACCCAGGATATCCTGCTGACCCTTCAGGCGGGCGCTCACGAGTGGTCGGCGGCCCGCAAGACGCTTGGCGCCAAGCTCAAGTACGGTGGCCTGCCGCGTGACGTCCACAAACGTCGGGACGCCGTTCTGGCGCTGGGCGAGGCAAAGGACATTCTTGACGAAAGCAAATCGATCGAGGCACGTGAAGCCGCGATCATGGCCAACCGATTGTCGCCCGATCTGATCCCCGCCGCGGTCTTGGCGGCCGATGGTTACGTCGCGAATGGCAAGCCCAAGAATGCAATTCGAGTCCTCCGCAAAGCCTGGGAGGCCCAGCCGCACCCGGATCTCGCGGCCGCATTCGCCCGGATCAGGCCCGAAGAAAGCGCCAAGGAGCGCGTAGGCCGCTTCTCCGTGTTGACATCGCTTCACCGGGACAATCCCGAGACGCAAATGCTGGAAGCCGAGCTTCAGATCGCCGCCGAAGATTTCCCCGCCGCGCGCAGGGCGCTGGGCGATCTGGTCCAGAAGGACCCGACGGCAAGATCGCTGACGATCATGGCCGCGATCGAACGTGGCGCCGGTGCGGACGACGCGGTCGTCAAGGGTTGGCTGGCGCGCGCCCTTACCGCGCCCCGGGGTCCGGCCTGGGTGTGCGACAAATGCCAGAAGGTGCATGGAAGCTGGGGTCCGGTCTGCGACAACTGCGGCGGCTTCGACACGCTCAGCTGGCGCCGCACGGATGACGACGGTTCAAGCATGCCGTCCGGTACTGAGATGCTGCCGCTGATCGTGGGCAGGATCCGGGAATCGAGCCCGGATACCAGCCCCGATACCAGCGAACCGGCTCTGGGCAAGCCCGAAGAGGATGTCGAGGACGCCACGGTGATAGGCGACGACGCCGATATCGAAAGCGAGCGTACGGAGTCCCACCCCTTCGTGAATACCGACGCTCCCCCAGCCGACTATGACAAGGGGATCGAGGACGATGCCGCACCATTCAAGAAAGGGGCAACTTAGGGCTATTCTTCGCGCGCAATCCTTGCTAACAGGCGCGCCGGTACGCCGCTGTAGCTCAGCTGGTAGAGCACGTCATTCGTAATGATGGGGTCGGGGGTTCGAGTCCCTTCAGCGGCACCACTTCAACATACAATCAAGGTCGATGACATCCAACTAACCCTTGTATTTAAGGGGCTTGGGATACCGCTTTGTCCAGGGCGGACTTACTAGGTCCGGGGACATGTACCCCAAACGGAGGTATCCTTTGGGGGTATCGCGAAGTACCCCGAAGGGAGATATCCTCTCTGCAAGCTCTGCAAGCTCTGCAAGCTCTGCAAGCTCTGCAAGCTCTGCAAGCTCTGCATTGAAGCAGAAGCTTGCGCGGAGGATTTCGCATGGGACGTGGCCCGGGGCCCCTGAGGTCCGGTCCAATCCACCCAGAAGGGAAAGGATGTTTCGTGATCAGTGGTGAGCCGTACAGGATTCGAACCTGTGACCCACTGATTAAAAGTCAGTTGCTCTACCAACTGAGCTAACGGCCCACTCGGAGGCCGGACGTAAAGCCACAGATACTAACCGTCAAGGGCAAATCGGGCACGTTTCTGGCGCGTTGCCCGGCGCGCCTTGACAGTCCTCCGTTGCAAAGGCCACCGTGGTTCACCCGCTGCCCTTGAGGATCCTCCATGCTGCGTCGTCTTGCGATAACGTGTCTTCTTCTCGGCCTGTTGTCGGCGTGCGGGGTGCCGGGCGGACTTCTTGTGTCGGACACCGCCGAACCGATCGGTGGCAACCTGTTCGTCGAGACAACATCCGAGGGTGACCGGTTCCTCGTTCTGGACGGAGAGATAACGGCGGACACGTCCTATGCCTTTCAGGCGCTTCTGGAGCAGGCCGAGGTTGAAGGCCTGGTCATCGCCCAAAGCCCGGGAGGAGACCTTCTGGCAGCCCATCAGATCGGTCGGGCGGTCAAGGCCAGAGGTATCAATACAGTCGTTCTGGTGAACTGCATCTCGGCCTGTGTGGATATCTTCATCGCCGGCACCATCCGCGAAATGACCGAGATCGCGGAACTCGGGTTGCATTCCGCAACCGACCGGGATTTCGCCTACGAGATCGACCGCGTTTATTGGGGCAATCTTGGCTTCGCTGAAGTCAACGAACAGGCTTACCGGATACCGAACGACAAGCTGTGGATTCTCTCCGCCAAGCGGGCCCGCGACTTGCGGCTGGCTACCAACATCATTTCCAGATCGGACTGATGCTTCCCTCCGGGTTCGGGTCGGTTTATACGCGCGCCCATGACTGCTCGAACCGCCTTGGGCCTGCCCTTCATGAAGATGCACGGGCTTGGCAACGACTTCGTCGTGATCGACCGCCGCCAGGGCGGGTCGACGATGACGGCCGAGTTGGCGGTAGCGATTGCGGACCGGCACCGCGGAGTGGGCTTCGACCAGCTTGCCGTCATCGAGGAGTCCGACGATTCCGACGCGGCGGTCGTCTTCTTCAACGCCGACGGCTCGCTGTCTGCGGCTTGCGGAAATGCGACACGTTGCATCGCCCGCCATTTGATGGGCGAGACGGGGCGCGACCGGATCGTGTTGCGGACGGAGCGCGGACGCCTTGAGTGCGAGGATGCCGGCGGCGGGCTGACCCGTGTCAACATGGGCCAGCCGCTGCTGGACTGGCAGGCAATCCCCTTGGCCCGGGATGTGGACACGCTGTCTCTTCCGATCCCCGGTGATCCCGTTGCCACGGGCATGGGCAATCCGCACTGCACTTTCTTTGTCGAGAATGCCGAGGCCATCGACCTTTCGCGTCGCGGCACCGAACTCGAGCATCACCCGCTGTTTCCGCAGCGCACGAATGTGCAGTTTGTCCACGTCCTCGGTCCCGACCATCTTCGGGTACGAGTTTGGGAGCGTGGGACCGGGATAACCCTGGCCTCTGGTTCATCGTCCTGTGCAGTGACCGTGGCTGCCGCGCGCCGAGGGCTGACCGGCCGCCGCATCGCCATCGACCTCGATGGCGGTCGGATCGATGTCGATTGGCGCGATGACGGCGTGTGGATGACCGGACCGACTGCCCATGTCTTCGACGGCGTCTTCTTTCCCGAGGCATCGTGATGGACCAAAAAGCGCCAATGCTCGCAACGTTGGGTTGCCGTCTGAATGCGTACGAATCCGAGGCCATGCGGGAAATGGCGCAAAAGGCCGGGCTGAACGATGCGATAATCGTCAACACCTGTGCCGTCACCGCTGAAGCCGTTCGCAAGAGTCAGAAAGAGATTCGTCGCCTCCGCCGCGAGAATCCGACGGCCAGCATGATCGTGACCGGATGTGCAGCTCAGACAGAGCCTGACCGCTTCGCCGCTATGCATGAGGTCGATCTTGTCCTGGGCAACACCGAGAAGATGAGGCCCGAGACCTGGTCACGGGTTGCCCTGGGAGATACCGAGCCTGTTCAGGTCGACGATATCATGTCGGTGACCGAGACAGCAGGTCACCTGATAGACGGATTCGGACGCCACAGGGCCTACGTTCAGGTCCAGAATGGCTGTGATCACAGATGTACGTTTTGCATAATTCCCTTTGGACGCGGGAACTCTCGATCGGTGCCGGCCGGCGTCGTTGTAGATCAGATCAAGCGCCTGGTGCAAAAGGGGTTCAACGAAGTCGTTCTGACCGGCGTCGACCTTACAAGCTGGGGCGCGGACCTGCCGGGCCAGCCGCGACTGGGAAACCTTTTTCGACGTATACTGACATTGGTGCCGGACCTCCCCCGGCTGAGGATTTCTTCCATAGATTCGATCGAGGTCGACGATTCGCTCATGGAAGCCATCGCGACCGAGCAGCGGCTCATGCCACACCTGCACCTGTCGCTCCAGGCTGGCGACAATATGGTCCTGAAGCGCATGAAGCGGCGCCATCTTCGCGACGACGCCATTCGGTTCTGTCAGGAGGCGCGGGCGCTTCGGCCCGAGATGACATTCGGCGCCGACATGATCGTCGGGTTTCCGACCGAGACAGAGGCGATGTTTCAGAACTCGCTCAAGCTTGTCGAAGAGTGCGATCTGACCTGGCTGCACGTCTTCCCCTATTCTCAGCGTCCGGGAACGCCGGCGTCGAAAATGCCCCAGGTGGCCGGAGCCGAGATTCGCAACCGGGCGGCACGGCTTCGGACGGCCGGAAAAAATGCGGCTGGCGACTATCTTGCGTCATGTGTCGGCAAGACGTCACTCGTCCTGACCGAAGGGCCGCGCATGGGTCGAACCGAAACCTTTGCCGAGGTTCATTTTTCCAGCGATCAGACTGAAGGCGCCATCGTGCGGACCAGGCTGACTTCCATCCGGGACGAGGTGCTGACCGGCGAGGCGGCCTGACTCCGCGTCGTCACCTTGCTGTCCATCGAACAATGTATGACTGTGTGCCGACCAACAGACCAAAGGCGCCCGCATGCAGCTTTTCACCAATCCCTTTTCGCCCTTTTGCCGCAAGATCGAGGTCATCCTGCACGAGGTCGGCCAGACCGACGCGATGACGATGACGACGGTGTCCGGGAATCCAAACGACGTTGGAACCTTGCCGATTACCATCAACCCGGTCGGGAAGATTCCCACGCTGGTGCGAGACGACGGACCCGCGATCTATGACAGCCGGGTGATATCCCGTTATCTCGATGACCGCTTTTCGGCCGGACTCTATCCCTCGGCGGGGCTCTGGGACATTCTCACCCTCGAGGCCACCGGCGATGCCATCTGTGACGCGGCCGTGCTGATTGTCTACGAAGCCCGTACCCGTCCCGCGGAAATCAGGCATGAACCCTTTGTCACCGGGCAGTGGGCCAAGATCGAAAGGTCTCTCGATGTGCTCGAAACCCGTGGCATGGGTCTTCTTTCCGGGCCTTTGAATGCCGGTCAGATTTCGGTCGGATGTGCCCTTGGCTATCTGGATCTGCGGCACGGCGAGAGGAACTGGCGCGCGGCACGCCCGCAGCTGGCGGCATGGTTCGAGCGGTTCAGCACCCGACCTTCGATGGTGGCAACAAGACCGCCTGCGGCCTGAGTTGCAGTGCGGCTCGGGGTCCGGGTGACTTTTCCCGTGCCTGCGCTGGATTGTCCGCTGGACGCTATCGCCCGAGGGCGTTATCTACCCTCCCAGCCCGCCGGACGCTGTCCGGCACTCTGCATTGGGCAAACGCCCGGAAGAAATGGAGAAGTTCGTGTCGCACGCAGAAGACCACGAAGGCACACGTCGGGATTTCCTGTACTATGCCACCGCGGGTGCAGGAACAGTTGCCGCTGGTGCTGCAATCTGGCCGCTGGTCAATCAGATGAACCCGTCGGCGGATGTGCAGGCCCTGTCCTCGATCCGCGTTGATGTCTCAGGAATTGAGCCGGGGACCCAAGTGACTGTAAAATGGCTCGGCAAGCCAGTCTTCATCAGGCGCAGAACCGAGGAAGAGATCGCCGCAGCACGGTCCGTCGAGTTGGATGAACTGATTGACCAGAACGCTCAGAACCGAAACAATCTGGCGCTTGACGCCAGTGACGCGAACCGCAGTCTGGACGAGGCTGGCGAGTGGCTGGTTATGATCGGCGTCTGCACGCATCTTGGCTGTGTACCGATC
>CAZRNL010000068.1:0-11052 GCA_964601395.1 uncultured Silicimonas sp.
CGCCCTCGAATCGCATCTTTTCCATCGCTCTGCGGGACGGATATCCTCTCAGGTCGGAATCGAAGGCTGTCAGAAGGTCAATCAGCCTGGCCTTGATGGTCGCCGTTCTGAAGTCGACTTCATCGGTTTCGATCATCTCGGTGATATGGCATTTGGGGGTCCGTCCAAGGCCGATATGCACGCCGCAACTGACCGGATCGCGGGCAACGCCTTGGAAGCCCCCCTGCTCGGCCATGACAGCTTCGATCGGTAGCTGAAGGTCGAAGTACCTGATCTGTCTCTTGCTCGGTGGCGTGCCTGTCTTGTAGTCGTAGATCACCAGTCGTCCGTCTTGCTGTCGGTCAATCCTGTCGGCCTTTCCGCGGATCGAGAAAGCGGAGTCGATCAGGTCGATCCTGCCCTTGACCTCAAGCGCTATCGACTGCGCGCCCTTACGCCGCTCTTTCTCCTCGGACACTATCTGCTGGAGGATCGAATCCAGATGCCCGGCCCAATGCGCCCGGACACCGGGCCAGGGCAGCGTCGCAAGGTGTTTTTGGGCGATAGCGCGAAAACGCTCGGCCGCTTCCGATACGTCCTCGAATGTCGCGGATAAACTGAAAGCCTCTTCGACGATGCCGTGGAAGATCTCGCCGCGCAAACGGGCATCCGGCACGGCCTTAAGCGGATCGAGTTTCGCCAGCCCCAGTATGCGCCTCGCGTAGATGGCATATGGGTCACGGATCAGGCGTTGGATCTCGGTAACCGTGTAATCAACGGGCCGTGCTGATCGCGGCGGGGCAGGACAGGCCCGCTTCTCGGGCAAAACCTTTTCGCCGGGCTCATCCAAGCGTGCCGCCAGATCGATATAGGCCTGACCGGCGGCGCGCATCGCCCGCAGCGCTTCGGGACCGTTCTGCACCTTCAGGCCATCCAGAAGATTGGTCAGCCTGCCAAGCCAGCGGGACGGCACTGTCTGGCTGTCGGAATCTCGCTTGGCGCGCGACAGGATGACCTCTTTCGCAGCAATTGCCTGCTGGTAGTCGTGTGCGGATAGCCCGATCTGCCGTTCCGGAAGCAGCAGTCCGGCCTGTTTCCTGAGGTTTCGGTTCAGCCATGGGTCGGCGGCCGGCCGCTCGGGCCAGATACCGTCATTCAGGCCACCCAGAACGACAAGGTCCGCGCCCTGTACCCGGGCTTCGAGTGTGCCCCAGATCATGACGTCCGGTCGCACGGTGTCCTGATCGCGCGTATTTCCCGAGGACAAGAAGCGCTCCAGCAGTCCGAGATAGTCTGCAAACGGCAGGGCCGCCGGGAAATCCGCCTCGGCGCGGAAGACTTCCAGCACGCCAAGGGTGTCGCGTCCCGCCGACTTCTCCCAAAGTTCGCCAGAGCCCGCCGCGCCACCTGCCGCCAAAAACTCGGCGGCCCCGATGTGATGGCTCAGAGCGGCCGCGAGGCTTGGTGGAGGGTAAGCGGCAACCCTGTTCAGCCAATCCGTCAGAAGATCGCACCAGGGATGATCGGCTTTGTCGAGTTCGTCCTTGTAGTCCGAAAGCACTTCGGGAGTGACAAAAGGAACCTTGTGTCGTCTTAGAAACAGCTCCAGCTCCCGCGTCAGCAACAGGTGCCTCCCTCGGAGAGCGCCGTCGCTGAATGCAAGCGGATGCTTGAGAAGGGCGATCAGCTCGACCGGGTCGGCGGGGTGTCCGATCAGGCCCGCGACCTGACGCAGGAAACGTCCGGGCGCAGTCAGGGACAAGGGACGTCCGGCGCTGTCGTCCGGTACGATGTCCCAGCGTTGAAGCGCAGCCGCCACCCTCCGGCTCAAGGTTCGGTCGGGTGTTATCAACGCGGCTGTCTTGCCCTGCTCGACAGCGCATCGCAGCGCAACCGCAATGGCAAGCGCCTCGTCCCGCGGCTGAGGCGCTTCCATGAGCGCCAGACCCTCGGTCCTATTCATGAGATCGCCAAGCCGGGGGCCCTCATGCAACCATTGATCGGTTGCCGGTGCGGGCCTAAGGGACAGGGAAACCAGAGGGTTACGCTCGTTCCGCCCTGCGTCTGGCGTCCAGCGAAGCACCGAAGAAGGTGCAGTGTCCACTCGGTCGAGGAAGTCCGCGAACCGAAACTGCGGGTGATCTTCCGCGCCGAGTGGCGACAAGCCTTTATCCAGAAGTGTCGCCCAGGTTTCGTCCGGCAAATCGAAATCGAACCCGGGAAGAACGACTGCGCCTTGCGGAAGCGATGCAACAGCCCGCATCAGAAGCGATGTTGTGGCGCGCGACCCGGTCGAGCCGGCGACTATGACGGGATACTCGGGAGGAGACCCCTTCCAGCGCTCGACAAGTCCTTCGGCGAGACGACGTCGCCTCGCTTCGGTGTCGAGGCCCTGATCCGCCCAAAGATCCGTGTACTCGCTGACGATCGAGAGAAAACGCAGGCTTCTGTCCCAATGACCGGACAGATCGCCGGTATCGAGCGTCATGAGTCTTTCCGTTGAGACGCCTTCACCCTGCATTTCGTCCATGAGGGCCGCCAGGCTGTCGGCCAGATCGACAGTGGCGGCGCGCGGGGCAATGCCGGGATCACTGTCAATCAGCTTGCCGACCATCTGCGCCAATTCAAGCCGTCTCCGCAGAGGCGAGATGGGCGGAGGAATATCGGCACCCGGCAACAGGCTGTCCGCGTCCGTAACCAGCAGTATCCGGGGCAGAAGCCGAGGCTGATCGCGGGCAAACAGGACTTTCAACCGACGCTGCATGCGGCGCGTGTTGACAAGAATGGTGACGCGGGCCAGGGCATCAGGTGGCGTATCGGCCATGCGCGTCAGCACACCCGAGACAAGTTCGGCCGCAAAATCCGTTCCCGGCGGCAAGGCGAATACGCGCGGTGCGGCGGACGGCTCAAACATCCCACAGCATCCTTTCGGCGTGGTGAAGTCCTTCGGGGTGCCCGATGTCGCACCATTGACCCTGAAAGACAATTCCATTGAGCGGACCGGAGAGCGCCAGACGGTCCCAGTAACGGTTCAGCGAGAACGCTCGATCGGATATCTCCGAAAGACCCTCGGTCCTGATGATTTGGGCACCGGTATACAAATAGTCGCCAATTCGGCTGATTTTCCCTTGTTCGAGACTGAAATCGCCGGAGTCCCTCACGGTATGGGCCGCATTAAGGGGCACCAGCAACAGTAGGGCCCGCATCTCGGGACGCCAGGCTTCGAGAAGTGTTGCGACCGGATTGGGGCCGGTCCAGGCCGCATCGGGATTCAGCGTCACGACAGGGCCGGGGCCAAGGTCAGACAACGCCGCCTTCAGGCCGCCTCCAGTGTCGAGGATCTCGGGATCTTCGTGGCTGACGACCAACCCCAGATCCTGAAGATGCGGCGCGATACGATCGTGCAGATAATGCGTGTTCGCCACAATTCGTCCTACGCCTGCTTGCCGCAGCAGATCGACCGAATAGTCGATCATCGGCCTGTCGAGCAGGGGCAGCATCGGTTTTGGGGTATCACGGGTCAGGTCGCCCATCCGTGTGCCGAGGCCCGCCGCGAATATCATCGCAGATTCAGGACGAAGACTCATGCGAGGGACTCCATGAGGGCAGGGGTAGGGTAAGGTATCGCCGCCAGCGTTCTGTCGACAACCTGAGCGAAGATGTCGTGTTGCAGCGATTCAGCGAGATATCCGTAGACCCGCGGCAACTTTGCAATGTGAAATGTCCGTCCCTGTGCTCGGGCAGCTCGGGCAAAGATCCCCAGTATACGCAGATTGCGCTGGGCCGACCAGGCGGCGAAGACCTGGCGAAGCGCGTCCGGGTCGTCACCAGAACGGGCTGCGTACAGGGCCAGCATGTCTTCACGGAAAGCGGGCCCGATGTCGGTCCGTGCATCGGTCAGCATGGACACCAGATCATAGACGGGATGCACAAGGAAGGCGTCCTGGTAGTCCAGCAGACCAAGCTTCCGGACCCCTTCGCGATCAGGCAGCCACATCAGGTTATCGGCATGGAAATCTCTCAGGGACACGGTTCTTTCGCCAGCGAGAGACCTTCCCAGGACCGTCTTCAACACATCCCGAAACGGACCCAGATCGTTCGAAACAATGCCGGGATACCAATCATCCGCAAGTCGGGTTGCGTCTATGAGGGCGTTGGCATCGGGCGAGGCAAGCTCCGGGGCCGGTTGGTGCCGAATGTGCAGCAGGAGGTCGACAGCCAGACTGTAGATCTGGTGTCGCCAATCCTCAGAAGTCGCCAGAAGCCCCGAGATGCCGATCTGCCCCAGATCTTCGAGGATCAGAAGCCCTTGTTCGGGACTTGCGGCAAGGATCGCGGGTGCAGAAAGGCCGATATCACGCAACCAACCCGTCATCATGACGAAGGCCGGAGTAGTTGCGTCCTTTGCGGGCGGAGCATCCATAAGGATGGCGGTTTCACCATCGCCGCGTCTCAGCCGCAGGTAACGTCGCGAAGACAGATCGCCCGTCATCGGGGTTCGCTCGGCGTCTTTCCAGCGGGCACCTGCGAGAAACGCGTCGATCGCATCCGAACGATCCGTCATGAAGGCTTCCCGAGGCAGTCGGCGATCCTCTGCCATTTTGCGGATCCTGACGAAAAATCGATCCGACGCGTTTCGCCTGTCAGTGTGAACTCGACGGTCAATGCATCGTCCGGCGTAATGGGACCCAGCTTTTCGGGCCACTCCACGAGTGCGATGTCGGAAACGAAAGCATCTTCCAATCCCAACTCGTGAACCTCTTGTGGATCTCCAAGTCGGTAAAGATCTGCATGCCAAATCTGGAACTCGCCGTCACTGTAGGTCTGAACGAGTGTAAAGGTCGGCGATGGGACGTCCTCGTTCAGGCCGACACTTGCAAGGCGCGTCTGGATGATCGCGCGCGCCAGGTGAGTCTTCCCGGCCCCGATCGGGCCTTTCAGCAGGATCGTATCTCCACCCACAAGACGTGGGGCCAGGCAAGCTCCGAGAGCGCTTGTCTCGTCTTCCGAGGCCAAGACCAGAGAGGCGGTGAACGCGTCATTCATTCCGTCACTCTGGCGATCACCGGATGCGGTCGCAACCCGGGATCAGACGGCTTCCTTCAACTTCTCGCTGACAAGGCTTGCCCCGGTCTGGATGCAGAAGATGGCAAGGGTCGAGCCCCCCCGTTGCGGAACGAAGCGGCAGCCAAGGCTGCGTCCGTCCCGCAGAACCACCAGCGCGGACCACTCTGTCCGCTCGCTGCCCTGAAACACGAAGTCCCGGAAATCGCCCCAGATCGGAGTCGGAACGGTTTGCTCGTGCCATGTTCTTGTGGCCTCTGTCACGTTCGTTCCGGCAATCCGCCCATCGGGATGATCGCCCCAAAGCTCTTTGTAGGCATAGTTCACGTGACTCAACTCACCGCTGCCGGAAAAGACCGCTACAGCGTCTTCGAAGGCGTCGATCACATCGTGTGACTGTTCCAGTTGGGTACGGAACTTGCGCGTAAGCGACATTTCGGCACTGATGTCTTCAAACAGAAGCGCGACCGCGCCAT
Organism: uncultured Silicimonas sp.; assembly: GCA_964601395.1. Classification (GTDB taxonomy): domain Bacteria; phylum Pseudomonadota; class Alphaproteobacteria; order Rhodobacterales; family Rhodobacteraceae; genus JAVJUV01. The sequence goes on from CAZRNL010000068.1 coordinate 5,520, forward strand.
CCGGGTGAGGGCGGCCGGATACCCTGTAGGTTTGGCCATCCGGCAACGACCATGTCTCGGAGTAGGTGCCGTCCATCGACGCGGACTCGATCTCGGCGATGGAGGAGCGCCACGAACGGTAGTCACGCGGCTCTGGCATCACCCGCCTTTCCCGAAGCTGATCCAGGAAACTGACGAGCGACGGCCGCGATGTCAGAAAATCCGTTGCAAGGGTCGTGAGGTCCGTCAGGGCAGGGTTGAACAACACCAGACGTCGGGACCGATCGAAGATTGCCAGACCAATGGCAAGATCGGCAAATGTCTTTGTCAGGGTCTTGGTGAACTCGCGCCTGCGCTGTTCGGACCTGACCGCCTCATCCTTAGGAAATGCGGTGCAGAGATTGTCCCCGTCGACCTGGATCACGTGGCAGTCGTACCACGCTTCCTTCCCGTCCGGTCCCAATGCTGCCTGGGTTCGCTTCATCCCGCCACTCGTACTTGGAGCGCTGGACTTCAGCTCCAGGAAGATGAGGGGCAGGGGCCAGACGGCAACCCTCTCAGGTCCGAAAATACCGCGTGCTGCTTCAAGGTAAGCGCGGTTTGTCCAGATCACTTCGCCGGAAGCACTCTGACGCCAAAGCAGAAACGGAGCCGCCTGGATATTTGCCCGGAGCAATCGAAGCTCTTCGCTCTCAGCCTCCATATTGTACAGATCGCGCGGACCGGGCTGGGCCGAGTATCGCGAAGTGAGTTCCAGTCGAACGTCGCGGCCCGCGACTTCCCGCAGGGCCTGGAATCCAGAGTCGTTGGACGCCCGATACAAGTCACCGCTGTCGCCAGCGGGCGAGAGCAACAGAGCGCTGTCTGGAAAATGCGCCGCCAGGTGCTTTTGAAGCCGGAGCGTATCGTTCGGATCTCCGGACATGTGGTCAAGCATCCTTCGGGCCGCGAAGTTCGTATTGATGACCGAACCGTCCCTCATCAGGAAAACCAGGGCATCGGGCACTGGCTCTGCTGGCGGCGTCTTCTTGCGAACGCCCCGAACAGGGCGTCTCACGGCGATCCACATTGCAACGGACACCGCCAGAATGGCCCCGACCACATACAGTGCAGCCGCAACTAATTGGGTCTGAATCACGCAACGTCCCCCAGGACACACTGGAGGAAACCTGCGTGAGTGAGGTTAACAGATCGTTAAGTCGGTGAAATCTATAGAACTATGGGCGTAGGGGCTGGTTCTCGCCCAGCGGCATTCGCTCTGCGTCTTCGGCCTCTGCAAATACCTTGCGGTCCCAGCGCGCCTCCACGATCGCACCGGTACGCTCGCCGAGTTTTCTGCTCTCATGACCGGGATCACCACCGTTAGCGAAACTCACCTCGGCACCGCAACGCTCCAGAAGGGTCTTGGCGATGAACAAGCCAAGACCCATGCCCTCATATCCGGGCCGGGACTTGTCCGAAGTCAAAATCTGTCGACGCCGGACGAAAGGGTCTCCGAGACGGTTTATGACCAGGGGCGAAAAGCCCGGCCCGTCATCGACGATTCGGACCGTCACGGTCTTTTCGTCCCACAAGATCTCGATCCAGATGTTGGCTGCGGCAAAATCCACTGCGTTCTGCACAAGGTTCCGGATGCCATGTATCATCTCGGGCCGTCGCTCGATTATGGGTTGCCTGGGATCTGCATCCCGAATCGGGCCGATATCGTAGTGAAGCGCCTTTCCTCGACCGGCATGAGGTTCCGCGGCTTCTCGTACGACCGCTGCAAGCGGCGCGTGGTGCATGTAGAGATCATCCTTGCCGGATTGGCCCATTGAGCGAAGAATGTCGCGGCATCGATCGGCCTGGTCGCGGATCAGGCAGGCGTCTTCCATCAGTTCCGGCCGGTCCCCAAGCTCCTCGATCAACTCTGCACTGGCCAACTTGATCGTCGCCAAAGGCGTCCCCAACTCATGCGCCGCCGCAGCCACGACGCCGCCGAGGTCGGTCAGCTTCTGTTCCCGTGCGAGAGCCATTTGCGTGGCGGCCAAGGCGTCGGACATGGCGTGCACTTCTGCCGTTACGCGTCCCGCATAGACTGCAAGGAACAGGACGCCGATGACGATGGCGATCCAGAATCCGAACACGAACACCTGGGGCATCTGCATGATGAACCCCTCGCTGGTCTGTAAAGGCAGGTGCCAAAAGGAGACGAGACTGATCAGAGCGATGGTCACGGTTGCAATCAGCGCCGTGGTATTCGGTTTCAGCGCCATGGCGGAAATGGCGACGGGTGCAAGGATGAGCAATGCGAAGGGATTGTTCAGCCCGCCGGTCAACGCGACAAGAAATGCAAGCTGAGCGATGTCGAACAAAAGCATGCCGGCGACCTCGGCTTCGGTCAGGCGCTTGTTTTCGGGATACACGAATACGGCGATCAGATTTGCGACGATAGACGCGCCGATGGCCATGAAGCAGAAGCCAAGGTCAAGTTTGAGATCGAGCAGCCTCTGAGCCACCGTGATTGCAGCAAGCTGGCCGAAAATCGCGATCCATCTCAGGATGATCAGCGTCCTGAGGCGTACCCAATTGGATCTGTGTTCCCGAGGATAGTATGTCGGTAGCCGGGTGATCGTGTTCGGTCCTTTTGCCATGAGGCAAGCTGCCCACTTGTAGTCGGCGACAGGCTCGGGGATCAATGCGGGGATGACGGGAGTTCGCGATATGTCGAAACTATATGCGGGCATTGCCGCACTATTGCTCGCCGCAATGATCGGTGGAACAGCGCTTTACACCTACGTCCGGCTTCCTGCCGAATGTGGCGGCAACGCGATTGCCGGAGGAGGAGCCGCGATTGGCGGGCCTTTCGAGCTGATTGCGCCTGACGGCAGAGTGGTGACCGAAGAGGACGTGATCGACCGTCCGGTGCTGGTCTACTTCGGCTATACATTCTGTCCGGATGTCTGTCCGTTCGACGTTGCCCGCAATGCCCTGGCTGTCGACATCCTCGAAGAACAAGGCATAGATGTTCGTCCTGTCTTCATCACCGTCGACCCGGAACGCGATACGCCTGAAGTCATGCAGGACTATGCGGCGGACATGCATCCGAAGATGTTCGCGCTGACCGGATCGGCCGACCAGATCAAGACGGCGGCTCAAGCCTATAAAGTGTACTATGCGAAAGGGACCGGGGAGGGCGAGTTCTACCTGATGGACCACTCGACATTCACCTACCTGATGCTGCCGGGAACGGGCCTCGCAACCTACTTCGGACGGGACGCGACACCTGAGGAAATGGCCGAACAGACGAGCTGCCTGATAGCGTCTTCGTGAGGGTGTTTGACCGGCTGGCATGAGCACCCTAATGTCACCCCAAGATATTGGGAGGACGAACGAAATGCCGGATACTCCGCTGACGGAAATCGGCACTGACAACTCGCTTTTGATTGTCGACGACGACGAGCCCTTCCTCAAGCGGCTGGCGCGTGCGATGGAAAAGCGGGGCTTTGCAGTTGAAACAGCGGACTCCGTTGCAGCCGGAACGGCCATTGCCACAGCGCGCCCGCCGGCTTTCGCGGTCGTGGACCTGAGACTGGAAGACGGAAACGGGCTGGACGTCGTCGAGCGAATCCGCGAGCGGCGGGCGGATAGCAAGATCGTTGTCCTTACCGGATATGGCGCAATCGCCACGGCGGTCGCTGCGGTAAAGATCGGTGCGACCGATTACTTGTCCAAGCCCGCCGACGCAAATGATGTGACCGCAGCCCTTCTTGCCAGTGGTGATAACCTTCCGGCCCCACCCGAAAACCCGATGAGCGCCGACAGGGTCCGATGGGAACATATCCAGCGCGTCTACGAACTGTGCGACCGGAACGTGAGCGAAACGGCACGCCGCCTGAACATGCATCGCCGGACACTTCAGCGGATTCTGGCCAAGCGCTCTCCGAAATAGACGTTCAGAAGCGCCAGGCTGGGCGAAACCCCTTAAAGGTCATTGATGAGTTCGAAGTGACGCCTGACAAATTCATGCCGTGCCTCGATTGGCGGCCTGAGTTTGAGAACCAGTCCCTGGGCAATCCCGTCCTGCGGCGCTCCGAAGAACCGGTTGGCTTCATCAATCGTGAAACCTGCAAGCTGCACGGCCTCGAGCCAGGCCGAGATCTTGTCCGCCATCTTGATCTTCTTCTTCACCGTAGGCGGGATGACCGCCGGCAGTCCGAAGCGAAGATGGACCGCCGCGGAAAGGCGGTCGTCCAGAGCTTCGTAGCCGGGACCGACGGCTGCCTTGACCGGCGATATCATGTCACCGATCACATACTCGGGCGCGTCGTGGAGCAATGCCGCCAGTTTCCACCTTGTCGGTGAATCGGGGACGATGCGGCTGAAGATCTGTTCGACCAGCAGCGAATGTTCAGCAACCGAATAGGGAAATTCGCCCTTAGTCTGCCCATTCCAGCGGGCTACGAAAGCCAGACCATGGGCGATATCTTCGATCTCGATATCCATTGGCGTCGGATCGAGAAGATCCAACCTCCGACCGGATAACATTCGCTGCCAGGCGCGCGGTGGTGACTTTCGTGAACCCATGGGACCTGATGTCACCCGCGTGCGTTTTCAGGTCAAGGCTTGGCGGAAACGCACCGTGCAGGATCGAACGATCAAGTGGCCGCATCGCCCTTCGGTCTGCATGCCAAGGCACGAAATAACCTCTATTGGCGCCATGTTTCGGGCCAACTTCGGGATCAGACTTCAGGATAGACGTCCGGATCCCTGATTCGATCCGAGCCGGAGAAACAAAAAATGAGGACTGTGCAATTAGTCAGTCCTCAGGACTTCGAGATTAAAAGGGTGAAAACGGCAGGGAGGAAACATAGGCAATGCGGCTGAGCCGCAGAAAGGAATGTGACATGCCTCGTATCCTCACCGGCCTGATTTTTACGGCGGCAATGATGCCCGCCACCCTTCACGCACAAGCCAACTGTGCCGCTCGCGATACCGTGATCGAGAAACTTGAGACCGGATACGGCGAAGTCTTCGCCGGGGGCGGTCTTCAAAGCTCGACCAAGATCTACGAAGTCTGGTTCTCGGAAGAAAAGGGAACCTGGACGATCCTGATGACGCGTTCTGATGGCTTCTCCTGCATCATGGCTTCCGGTACCAATTGGCGCGACGGATTGCCGGGCGTTAACAAAGCGGAAGGCACGCCAAGCTGACGCGGTTGCCGGACGTGTATCCGAGTGCTAAGTGACCCGCTGAATACGTTCAGGAGCAGGTCATGCCTAAGGATTTTGTCGTCAAGGATATCTCGCTGGCGGCCTACGGCCGAAAAGAATTGGATATCGCCGAAACCGAGATGCCCGGACTGATGGCGCTCCGACAGGAATTCGGCGCTGCGCAGCCCCTGAAAGGCGCCAGGATCGCGGGATCGCTGCACATGACGATTCAGACAGCGGTTCTGATCGAGACTCTCAAGGCGCTGGGCGCGGACGTTCGCTGGGCGTCATGCAATATTTTCTCTACCCAAGACCATGCCGCCGCCGCAATCGCAGAGGGCGGAACGCCGGTCTTCGCGATC
>CAZRNL010000069.1:0-671 GCA_964601395.1 uncultured Silicimonas sp.
CCGCGGCAAGATGGACAAGTGCACCTTCTGCGCCGGCGGCCCGGAAGAAGACATGTCGACGGTCGAGTTCCAGAAGTATGGTCGCAACCGGATCGCGGAAGGCAAACTGCCGATCTGCGCCGAGATGTGCGCCACCAAGGCGCTTCTGGCCGGAGACGGCAACGATGTCAGCGACATCTACCGCGAGCGTGTCGTGGCCCGTGGTTTCGGGTCAGGCGCCTGGGGCTGGGGAACTGCCTACGACCAGAAGGGCGGTTGACGGAGCCTGCGGCTCTGTCGAAAATCTGGCATTGGCGCTCGGACATCGTTCGGGGCGCCAATGCAGGTCACTTGGCAGGATCGGCTGGCGGCGCGCCCGCTTTACCAGACCGAACGACTTGGCTGCGAGGCTGGGGCGATAAGCAGGCAAAGCGGTGCGCCCATGTCGGTCTTGTCGTCCTTTCCTGCGTGCGCGAGGTGGCGGAGGCTTGTCATGCCCGGTTCGGGTCCGTCATCCCGTCCTCGTACCATTTGACGACCACCAAGAGGATTGCCGTGGAGTGGCGGTATTCGCTGTGGCCGATGAAAATCGGCCTTGCACCTGCAAAAATCTTTGGGGAACTTGGCGGTCTTCAACGGGTGCCTGAACAGGGCAAACAGGCCTGGAAGATCGTGGTGGCCGCGCGCAGTCA
>CAZRNL010000069.1:681-10338 GCA_964601395.1 uncultured Silicimonas sp.
ACTTGAACCGGGCCTGCGGCGGGAAGCGCTGCATAAGATAAAAGGGAGGGAACACCGTGTTTCGCAGAATTTTCCTGAGTTTGATCATCGCCCTCGGGCTGTTGAACATTCCTGCATTCGCGCAGGACGCGACGCCTCCCGCTGAAGCCGCGGGCGATGCATCGCCCCGTGCCGAGACCGGCGGTGCGCAAACTCTCGAAGACGTCCTGAGGCGCCAGCGCGGCGAACCGGTCGACAATACGTTCCGCCGCGAAGCGATCGGGAGTCCCGACGCGGCCGCACCCGAGACCGGGCCACTTGGAACGCTTGGCGGGGCGTCCGATCCGGAGTTGTGGCGCGCCCTGCGTTTTGGCGATGCGAACGTGACCACCCAGGTCCGCAATCCCGGTGCCGAACTGCTTGTTCAGGATAGCGGGATGGCATGGCTCCAGTTCCGTGAAGGCCCGCTTCGTATCTATGGCGGCTACTTTCTGCTTGGTGTCATCGTTCTGCTGGCGCTGTTTTACCTGATCCGTGGACGCATCCGGATTTCGCACGGCAGAGCAGGAGTGACGATCGAACGCTTCAGAGCGGTCGAACGCTTCGGGCACTGGCTGCTGGCCGGTTCGTTCATCCTCTTGGGAATCACCGGATTGATCTCGCTCTTCGGGCGGATGAACCTAATTCCGCTGATCGGCAAGGAAGGCTACGCGACGATCGCGCTTGGCTCGAAGTGGATCCACAACAACGTGTCGTGGGCCTTCATGCTGGCGCTCGTCATGATCTTCGTCATGTGGGTGGTGCACAACCTGCCGAGCCGTACCGACCTCGTCTGGTTCGCGAAGGGCGGAGGGATCATCGGCAAGGAACATCCGCCGGCCAAGAAGTTCAACGCGGGTCAGAAACTGATCTTCTGGTCGGTGATCTTGCTGGGCGGGTCGATCTCGGCTTCCGGGCTGGCTCTCTTGTTCCCGTTCGAATTGCAGATGTTCGCCCCGACCTTCGCCAAGCTGAACGCCATCGGAGTGCCGGGATGGTTCGGGTTCGCGCCACTTCCCGAAACGCTGACGCCCCACGCCGAGATGCAACTTTCGCAGGTCTGGCACTCTGTCGTCAGTTTCGTCCTGATCGGGATCATCCTGGCGCATATCTACATCGGCAGCCTTGGTATGGAGGGTGCCTATGATGCGATGGGGTCGGGCGAGGTTGACCTGAACTGGGCGAAGGAACACCACAGCCTTTGGGTCGAAGAAGTCCAGGCCGACCAGGGCAAGGCGCCGGGCAGCGCCTCGCCAGCGGAGTGAGATGATCCGGCTTGTCCCGTTCCTGGTGCTGGTGGCTATGCCGGCCATGGCGGCGGACTTTCGGGTTCTTGTCGGGCATGGCGGTCCGGTGATGGACGCCTCGGTGTCGCCGGATGGCCGCCACGCGCTGACCGCCAGCTTCGACAACTCGGTCGGCCTCTGGGATCTTGGTGGCGACGATGTGATTTGGCTTGAAGGCCACGAGGCGGCGGTGAAGACCGCGATCTTCATTGGCAACACCCGCGCCGCGTCCGCCGGCGACGACTTTGCAGTCGAGATCTGGGATCTGGTCGCCGGCCAACGGGAACGGCGCTTGGAAGGACACTCGGGCCAGATCAACGGGCTTGCGGCATCGCCCGACGGCTTCACCCTGGCGTCGGCGTCATGGGACGGGACGATCCGGCTTTGGGATATTGCCTCGGGGGAAAGCGCCGCCACGCTGACGGGACATGCGGGCGGGGTCAACGACGTCGTCTTCTCCGAAGATGGCGGTGAACTTTTCTCTGCCTCGGCCGATGGCACGATCCGAACATGGGACGTCGCGTCCGGGCAGGAGACGCGGCTTCTGGTCAAGCACGGGTTCGGAGTGAACAAGCTGCTTCAGGCCGGCGGCTGGCTGGCCTACGGCGCGGTCGACGGCGGCACCAGGGTTATCGATATAGCGACCGATGCCGAACTGGCGGACCTCACGCTTGACCGCAGACCGATCCTGGCAATGGCGCTGTCGGGCGATGGCCGGACAATGGCGGTCGGAGACGGCGAGGGCTTTGTGATGCTGGTCGAGACCGGCACGTGGCAACTGATCGACGACTACAAGATCGCCGCGAACGGACCGGTCTGGGCGCTGGCCTTCACCGCCGACAACGACAGCCTGGTGGCGGGCGGCATAGACGACGCGGCCTATGTCTGGCCGGTCGAGAACGAACTGGACGCGCCGATCATGGCGACGCAGACGCGCGGCTTTCTCGGTGATCCGGCGACGATGTCGAATGGCGAGCGGCAATTCCAGCGCAAATGCTCGGTCTGCCACAGCCTTGGGGATGACGGGGTGCGCAGGGCGGGACCAACCCTGTCGGGGTTATTCGGGCGCCCAGCAGGCAGCGTCGCAGGCTATGTCTACTCCGACACGGTATCGGACCTGGGGATCGACTGGACCGAAGACACCATCGATCGATTGTTCGATCTGGGCCCCGACCACTTCATTCCTGGCTCGAAAATGCCTATGCAGCGTATCGTAAGGCCTGAAGACCGGCGGGACCTGATCCAATTCCTGCGGGACAACACATGAAAGAGGGGAAACGTCCGATGAATGCCATGATTGCAGCCTTTGCGGCACTGTTCGTGATCACGGTCGTCGCATGGTACGGACTGGACCACGCAGGATTCTCGTCCGAGGATCGCCAGGTGGGAAGTGCGGTGCGTCTGGACTGACCGCTGATGACGCCTGTCATGATCCAGTATATCGGCCTCTGGCTTCTCATTCTGTTGGCCCTCAATATCTGGGCTTTCCTGTCCGTACTGAAGTCGGGACGAGGGGTCCTGCGCATCGCGCTGTGGGGCGCGGTGCTTCTGACGCTGCCGGGGATCGGTTTCGTCGCCTGGTACCTGATTGGTCCACGGGAAGCACGCACCTGACTTTTGATCAAATTCCCACTTGCCGGTCTACAACACGCTGGATAGGTTTCCCGCATCCATTCTCACGGTGATCCATGCTGATCGGCTTTCTTCAATGCGGCCACTTTCCAATAGTGGACGGCTTTCCTGCGCGTACATACTCCGACCTCTACTCCCAGATGCTGGCCGGGTACGGTCTGACGTTTCGCACATGGAGCGTCGTCGACATGGAGTTTCCGGAAAGCGTCCACGACGCCGACGGATGGCTGATAACCGGATCCCGCCACGGCGCCTACGAGGATCTGCCCTTCATCCCGCCGCTCGAAGATTTCATCCGCGAGGCCTACGGCATCGGGGTTCCGCTGGTCGGTATCTGTTTCGGGCACCAGATCATCGCTCAGGCTTTGGGCGGCAAGGTCGAGAAGTTCTCCGGCGGCTGGGAGGCCGGGCGCACGGAATACGATTTCGATGGCGAGAGATTGGCTCTGAACGCCTGGCATCAGGACCAGGTGGTCGAGGCCCCTTCCGGCGCACATCCGATCGGATCGTCCGCCAATTGCAGGTATGCGGGGTTCCGCTACGACGGGCCCGCAATGTCGATTCAGCCGCATCCGGAATTCGACGGCCCAGCCGTCGAACTTCTGTTGACCAAGCGCGCACCGGGTGTCGTCGCACCCGACATAATCGAGCGTGCGGCGAATGCGGTGAGCCGGCCAGTCGACAACGCGGTCATTGCAGACCAGATCGTAACCTTCTTCAGAGAGGCTCATCATGGCCGAGTGGCTTGAAAAGATTCCCGATGCGGCCCGCGAGTTCATTGCCGGGAGACGCGTCGACGAGGTCGAATGCCTGATCTCCGATCTTTCGGGCATCGCGCGCGGCAAGGCCATGCCCGCCTCGAAATTCGCGACACAGACACAGTTCTTCCTGCCCAATTCGATCTTCTTCCAGACGATCACCGGCGACTGGGGCGATGCGGCGGGCGAAGAAGGCTTCACCGAGCCCGACATGGTTCTGAAACCCGATTTCGACACGACGACGGCAGCTCCCTGGACCAAGGATGTCACCTTTCAGGTGATCCACGACGCCTTCCTGAAGTCGGGCGAGCCGGTGCCCTACGCACCGCGCAACGTGCTGAAGCGGGTTGTGGAGTTGTACAACAAGCAGGGCTGGACCCCCATCGTGGCGCCCGAAATGGAATTCTACCTTGTTGCGCCGAACATAGACCCGGCCAACGCCGTCTCCGCGATGGTCGGGCGTTCGGGCCGTCCGGCGGCGGCACGCCAGGCCTATTCGATCAGCGCGGTGGATGAGTTCGGCCCCGTCATCGACGACATCTACAGCTTTGCGGAAGCGCAGGGCTTCGAGATCGACGGAATCACGCAGGAAGGCGGAGCAGGGCAACTCGAGATCAACCTTCGCCACGGCGACCCGGTGGTGCTGGCCGACGAGATCTTCTTTTTCAAACGTCTGATCCGGGAAGCGGCACTGCGCCAGAAATGCTATGCAACCTTCATGGCCAAGCCGATCGAGGGCGAGCCGGGAAGCGCCATGCACATTCACCATTCGGTCGTTTCGACCGCGACGGGAAAGAACATCTTCTCGCTCGAGGACGAAAGCGAAAGCCCTGAGTTCGCCCATTTCATCGGAGGTCTTCAGAAATACATTCCGGCGGCGACTCCTCTCTTCGCGCCGTATGTCAATTCCTACCGCCGTTACGTGAAGGATCACGCCGCGCCCATCAACCTTGAATGGGGGCGCGATAACCGGACAACGGCGATCCGTGTTCCGGTCTCGGGCGCAGAGGCCCGGCGGATCGAAAACCGGCTGCCCGGGATGGACTGCAATCCTTATCTCGGGATCGCGGCGTCGCTGGCCTGTGGCTATCTCGGCATGATGGAGAAGATCGAACCGAAACCCGAGTTCATCGGAGACGCCTATGATGCCGAGGAAGAGATCCCGCGCGGCATCTACGCGGCGCTGGACGAGCTGCAAGCGTCGAAGTCCCTGCGCGAGGTGCTGGGTGAGCGGTTCTGCGAGGTCTACGAAATCGTCAAGATGGCCGAGTACGACGACTTTCTGCAGGTCATCAGCCCGTGGGAGCGCGAGCATCTGCTGACCAACGTATGAACCCGCTATACCGAAACGACCGCCCGGGGGTGCTCCCCGCCAGCTATTACGTGGCGAGTGCGGATATCCCGCCCGAGCGCCCTGCGCTTGACGGCGAGGTGATCTGCGATCTGGCTGTCATCGGTGCGGGCTACACCGGCCTTTCAACAGCGCTTCACGCCGCGAAGAAGGGTCTGGATGTCATAGTGATCGACGCGCACCGCGTGGGGTTCGGGGCATCCGGGCGCAACGGCGGGCAGGTCGGCACCGGCTGGAACAAGGACCAGCACTGGCTGGAGAAACGCGTGGGGCGCGACGATGCGCGCAAGCTCTGGGATCTGACGGTCGAGGCCAAGGCGCTGACCCGCGATCTGGCCGCCGCCCATGCGCCCGATGCGGGCTACAAGCCCGGCGTGCTTCATGGCGAATGGACAGCGAAGGGCGTCGGCGAAGCGCGGCAGTACGCGCAGTGGCTTGCGGAGAATTACGGATACGAGACCGAGTTTCTGGATCGCGATGCGGTTCAGAATGTGTGCCGCTCCGAGGTCTATGAAGGTGGCGTTCTGGATATGGACGCAGGGCATATCCACCCTCTGCGCTATTGCCTTGGCCTGGCTCGCGCCGCCGAGGCGGCAGGGGCGCGCCTTTTCGAGCGCACCGAAGCCGTGGGTCTGGCCGAGGGCCAGGTCACGACGGCCAGCGGCTCGATCCGCGCCGGGCATGTCGTGGTCGCCGGCAACGGATACCTGCCGAACATCGACGGGTTCACCGCCGCCCGCGTGATGCCGATCAACAGCTTCATCGCCGCGACCGAACCCCTCGGCGAGCGCGCGTCAGATGTTCTGCCAATGGACGTGGCCGTGGCCGATGATCGTTTTGTGGTCAACTATTTCCGACTGTCCGAGGACAAGCGCCTGCTGTTCGGCGGACGCGAGAATTACGGCCTTGGGTTCCCGTCCGATATCGTGACTGCCCTTCGTGCGCGAATGGAGCGGCTTTTCCCGCAACTTGGTGGCGTGGCAATCGACTATCACTGGGGCGGAACGCTGGGGATCACGACGCATCGGCTGCCCATGTTGCGTCGGCTGAACGCGACAACTTTCATCGCTGGCGGTTTCTCGGGGCATGGCGTGGCGCTGACGGGACTGACTGGCAAGATCCTGGCCGAGGCCGTGGCGGGACAGGCGGGTCGGTTCGATCTGATGTCGACGTTGCCGGTGCCGAGTTTTCCGGGCGGTGCCGCGGCACGCGCGCCGCTTCTGACGCTGGCGATGACGTGGTATTCCTTGCGAGACAGGTTGGGCATCTGAAGGCGGACATGAGCGACGGCGGAAACACATCCGGTCATTGCCTTTGCGGCGCGGTGCGCTTCAAGTACGACCCCGATACGGTCCTGTGGACCGGCCATTGCTTTTGCGAAAGCTGCCGCCGCGCGACGGCGTCGCCGGTGACCACTTTCGTCGGTGTCCCGGAAACCGGATTCCGCTGGACGGGCGACGCTCCCGCGACCTTCTGCAGTTCTCCGGGTGTGACGCGCAGTTTCTGCCCGACATGCGGTACGCAGATGGCGTTCCGGTCGGCGCGCTGGCCGGGCGAGGTCCATTTCTACGCCGCGACCCTCATCGCCCCTTTCGATCTTGTCCCCGAAGCGATCTATCATGCCGACGAACGCCTGCCCTGGATCGACCTCAAGGGTGACTTGCCGCATCGGTGATTTGCTCTGGCCCATGCAGCCGCTACTGTGAATCCAGAGAGCGGAGGTAAATCCATGCGACCGATCGAGACCGATGACCTGACGATCCTTTTTGACGCCAGGATCTGTGTCCACGCACGGCGCTGCGTCCTTGGTCTGCCAAAGGTCTTTGATCCCGATGGCAGGCCATGGATTCAGCCCGAGCATGCCTCGACCAGCGATATCGTCGCGACGATCGAAGCCTGTCCGTCAGGAGCGCTTCAGTACGCGCGGAAGACCGGGGCCAACGAATTGCCGCCCAAGGCGAACACTGTTCGGGTCTGGGAGAACGGGCCGCTCGAGGTTCGCGGCGATATCCGCATCGAAGGACACGATCCGCGCCACCGCGCATTGCTGTGCCGCTGCGGCAAGACCGACAGTCCGCCCTTCTGCAACAACGCCCACCGGGACGGGTTCTGCGCGACAGGGCTTCCTGCGTTCAACGAGGGCAAGGACAAGGATCTCGACGCGGCGGACGGACCGCTCGAGGTCACGCCGACCGAAGACGGGCCCTGCGTTATCAAGGGCAATGTCGAAGTGATCGGCTCGGACGGATACCGGGTGGCGCGGACGCGCAAGGCGTGGCTCTGCCGTTGTGGCGCGTCTGAAAGCAAGCCGTTCTGCGACGGCTCTCACAACAAGATCGGGTTCAAGAAGGCCGTGTCCGCGTTGGACGGCTGAGGTCTCAGCCCCCGCCTTTGCGTGCCAAAGGGAAGTAAGCCCAGTCCGGGAGGAACTGGCTGAAGCGAAAGAACAGGCTGAACAGCGTCGGGAAATTTTTCGCAAAACTGTCGCCCTGCATGTGCTCGACGAACTCGCGTGCGGCTGCTTCCGGCTCCACTATGAAGGGCATCCTGAAGTCGTTCTTCTCCGTCAGGCGGGTCTTGATGAACCCCGGATTGACCAGTTGCACCTCGACGCCCGTACCGGCCAGATCGGCGTGCATCGATTCAGCCAATGACATGATCCCCGCCTTGGATGCGCCGTAGCCGATGGCGCCGGGCAGGCCCCGGAAGCCCGAGAGCGATCCGGTCAGGACGATGTGGCCCTTGCCCCGCGCGACCATGGCGGGGACAACGTGGCCCAGGACACGCGCCGCGCCGGTCAGGTTTACGTCCAGCATCGTCGCGGCCTTCTCGCCGTCGAATTCGCGGGCGGAGAAGGGCCAGTAAACGCCGGCGAGAAACACCATTCCGTCGATCTCACCCACGGCCTTCGCCGCTTCGGCCACGTTCTGGGCGTCCGCGATGTCCATGGGAACGACCGACGCCTTGCCCGGCAGTTCGGAAGCGAGTGCTTCCAGTTCATCCTTGCTGCGCGCGCTCAGGATCACTTCGGCTCCGGTCTTCGATATTTCCACTGCGACGGCGCGACCCAGCCCCGCAGATGCTCCGACGATCCAGTAACGCTTGCCTGTCCAGTTTCTCACGCCGCTTCCCTTGCCTCGTTCCGACGCTCGACCGGCCGCATGGTTGCGACCAGTTCTGCGACCTTGAATCCGTATTTACGAAACTGGCTGCGGTTGATGATTGTTCCATTCTCGACGAGATACATCCAGTCGATGGCCTCGAGCACATGCCCGCCCGAGCTTTCGGGAAGCCGGATGCTGTAGGACAACTGGACGCCCGCGCCGGATTGGTGACCCTTCCCGGTTCCCACAAGATCATCGGCCTCGGCTCGGATACGACCGTCAGGCAACAGTGTGAGCCGCCATTCGCGGTTCTGGGTGGCACCGGAATCGTAGCGGAAGCACTCCGTCATCCGGCCCATGTTCCCTTTCCAGGATGCGTGGAAATCGGCGACGAAGCGCGAACTTACCCGACCGGTCGGCCCGAAGATCACACCTTCGCAGAGAATCGGTCCGTTCAGGTGTTTCCGGATATCGAACGTCTCCGACGTATCGCGATAATCTTCGGGTCTCTGGCCTGCAAAATCCAGATAGCGGACGCGCGCCCAGACGGCCGCCAGAACGACGACCATTCCCAGAACGAATGCGAACAGAAATTCCATCAATCAAGCCTCCTTCAAGGCAATCCGGACGTTCTCCTCGGTAAGAGGCGTGGCGGCCAGAAGCGCGAGAGCAGCGAGTTTCAGGGCGCAGGGAAGCACCGCGTACATCGCCGTCAGTGTGATTTTTGCGGTCTCCGGCAATTCGGCAACGCCGTCCCGGAAGCCGCTGGCCTCCAGAAGCGGCAGCAGCACGACTGCGGCGAAGGCCAGAGAGATTTTCGATACAAATGCCCAGAGACCGAAGCCCTCTGCGGCTTCGGGCGATACTTCGGCGGCCCGCGCCGCGAATAGGGCAGGCAGAAGCGTCATGTCCGCGCCCAGAGCCGCCCCCGACGCGATGCAGATGACGACGAAAGGCAAGATGTCTCCGGTGCCGAGAAACACTGTGCCGGCAAAGGACAGGATCGCCAGGACCATGCCGAACATCAGCGCCTGCTTCGGTCCAACCCAGGCCGCGACACGCGACCAGAAAGGGGCGGCCAGGGCGGCGGAAACGAAGAACAGGAGCAGAAGCGGGCCTTCCCATCCCGGTGCCCCCAGCCTGCTTTCGACGAAGAACAGGAACAGGGTCGAAGTAACAGCCACAGGCGTTGCGTTCAGAAGGGCGATCAGAAGCAATCGCCTCGCTTTCGGATCCGCGAGGATCTCGCGGAATCCGGTTTCGGAGCGCACCTCCGCTGCGCGCCATTCGCCTCGCATCGCCACTATGGCGGCAAGAACGAGAAGCACGAAAAGGCCGGCGAACAATGCGAAAGGCTTGCCGGTGATCGGCGCGAGCGCCACGGGCGCGACCGCAGCGACCGAAACCCCGATCAGCGCGCCGGTTTCCCGCCATGCGGCGAGGCGCACATGCCCGTCCTCGCCCATGGCGCCGGCCTTGCTGACGCCCTGCGCATAGAAGCTGATGGT
>CAZRNL010000069.1:10348-11050 GCA_964601395.1 uncultured Silicimonas sp.
CGAGAACAAGGCTGTCAGTGTAAGGGCGAACCAGAGCACCGGGTTGACCGGCGGGGTCATCGCGAAAAGACCGAGCATCGCCAGCATCATCACGCCGCCGCCCAAAGTGACCGCCGCCGCCCGGTGATGCCGCAGTCTGCGCGACAGCCAGCCAAGAGCCGGATCCTGGACAACGTCGATCAGGCGCAGCAGGAACAGGACGCCGCCGAGGGCCGCAAGGCTGACGCCGTAGCTGTCGACGTAGAACTTCGGCGCATGGATGTAGATCGGCAGCCCCGCCATCGCGAGCATCGCCGCAAAGAGCGAGTAGGCCGGAAGATTCTGGCGCGTGCCGGTCATCGCGACACCTCGTCCGCCGGTGGTTCGGGGCGGAAACGGAAAGGGGCACCCTTCCACCAGAGTTTCAGCGCCTGCCAGTGGATCAGCCCCAGCACCCGGCGCGACCCGAAGGGACGGCGCAGCATCGCGCGCAGGATTGCGGTGTTGGTCAGCGGACGGCGGGCTCCGGTCAGCGTGGCCAGGAGCCCGCCGTTGCCGGTCGTGTAGTCGATCCACACTCCGATCCGGTCCTCGCGGATGTCGAAACGGAAGATGTAACCACCCTCGACCGGCTGGAATGGCGAGACATGCAGTATCTTGGCGGCGTCGATCCGGTCCTCGGCGCGGATCGGGCGCAGGTCGGGATGGTGGCAGAGATAGGAA